>JAFTKL010000010.1 GCA_017453285.1 Clostridia bacterium
CCCATCTCGTCGACGTCGAACATCTGACCGAGCATCGCCTTTGAGTATCCCGCCTCGCTTCTCTCAAGCTCGCAAAGAGCCACGAACACGCGCCTGCTGAAGTCGGTGACGAAATCCTCCGCGCTTATCGGAACGGTTCCGTCCGCCGCGGCGCGTCTGAATTCGTCATATATCAGCATCAGCCCGAGCAAAGCCTCCTCTGCAGAGGTCGCCCTTATGTGCTTTGCCGCATCGGGATTGACTCGGTCTCCGATATTCTTAACCGAGAGCTGAGCCTCGCGGCTCTCCTTTTGCTTTGCGTCTCTTGCTCTCGCGCGTCTCGCTCGCTCAACGTCGCGCCTGAGTGCCTCATCGCTGATTTCGAGCCGCTCTGCCGCGCGCTTGATGTATATCTCGCGCTCGACTTCTGCATACGCGCCCGAAATTATCGCGCAAACGTCGGCTGACGCCTTGATCTTCTCCTCGGGGAGCGAGAGATCATACGCGTTTGCGATCTTTTCAAGGTTGTAGTCAAAGCCCGACTTGCTCTCTCCGAGCACGCGTCTGAACGCCTCAACTCCAAATTTCTTGATATATTCGTCGGGGTCCTTCGCGCCCGAAAGTTTTAGCACCCTGACCTCTACTCCGACTTCCCCAAGCAGTCGCATAGCCTTCTGAGCCGCGTTCTGTCCTGCGTTGTCGGCATCGTAGCAGATCACTACCTTTTTGGTGTATTTTGCAAATATCCTTGCCTGCTCGGGCGTGATCGCCGTACCAAGCGTTGCCACGGCATTCTCAAAGCCTGCCGCGTGAAGCGCGATAACGTCCATATATCCTTCGCAGAGCAGCATCTGCTCCTCGCAGTGCTTTTTCGCGAAGTTGAGTGCAAAGAGGTGTCGGCTCTTCTTAAAGGCGGGGGTATCCGAGGTATTGAGATACTTAGGCTTCGAGTCGTCCATAACTCGTCCGCCGAACGCGACTATATTTCCCGAGGTGTCTATGATCGGGAATATTACGCGGTTGCGGAAATAGTCGTACGGGCGACCGCTCTCGCGGCTCTTACCGCACAAAAATCCGGTCGCGAGCTCGTCGTCTGTATATCCCTTGCCCTTCATATAGTTGGTGAGCATCCACCAATTGTTAGGCGAGTATCCGAGCCCGAAGTGCTTGATGGTCGCCATACTTAGCTTTCTGTGCTCGTGCAGATACGCGAGCGCTTCCTTGCCGTACTGCTCGTCAAAGAGGCAGTTGCGGAAGAACTTTGCCGCCTCAAGATTCATCTCGTAAAGTCTCTTTCGCGGCACGCCCTCCTCTGCTCCCGTGTCGTCAGTCGGAATGCTGATGCCCGCTCTCTGTGCGAGAAGTTCGAGAGCCGCGCGGTAATCGAGGTTCTCGGTACGCATAACGAAGGTTATAGCATCTCCGCCAGCTCCGCAGCCGAAGCAATAAAAGCTCTTGGTGGCGGGAAACACGGTGAAGGACGGTGTTTTTTCGTTGTGGAACGGGCAAAGACCGTTGAGGTTCGATCCCGCTCTCTTCAGAGTGACGTACGAGCCTATCACCTGCTCGATGTCGCTTCTGTGTATTATCTCGTCAATTATCTCTCGTGGGATCTGGCTCATCTTATGCCCTTCCAGACCTTCGGGATACAGAGGTCGGTGTAAACCTCTATTGCGTATCTGTCTGTCATTCCCGCGATGAAGTCGCAAGCGCATCTCTCAACGCTGTCGATGCCGCATCTTCTGCGGTAGACGTCGGGGAGCTTCTCGGGGTGCTTGACGTAATGCTCGAAGAGGAACATCAGCATATCCTGCGCCTTGCTCTCTTCGGATTTAGCTAAAGGATTGAGATATACTCGCTCGAAGAGGAAGGAACGCAGGCTGTCGGTCGCCGCGCTTATCTCGGGTTCCATAGCGATATACGGCTTCCCCTCGCTCTCGCGAACGAGCGACATTACCATAGTATTTATTCTGTCCGAGTGCCCCTCTCCGAGAATATCGCGAAGTGCGACGGGAATGTCGCGCTCCGAAAGGATGCCCGCTCTGCAGGCGTCGTCGATATCGTGGTTTATGTATGCGATACGGTCCGCATATTTGACTATCACGCCCTCAAGCGTGGATGCCATATGCTTGCCCGTATGGTTGACTATTCCGTCTCTGACTTCCCACGTCAGATTGAGTCCGTTTCCGTCGTTTTCAAGTAGCTCTACGACTCGCAAGCTCTGCTTGTAGTGCGTGAACTCCGCATCGAAGCATTTCTGCATCGCATACTCACCCGCGTGCCCGAACGGAGTATGTCCGAGATCGTGCCCGAGAGCCGCCGCCTCGGTCAGATCCTCGTTGAGTCTGAGCGCGCGTGCAATACTTCTCGCGATCTGCGTGACCTCAAGCGTGTGAGTCATACGTGTGCGGTAGTGATCTCCCGTAGGAGACAGAAATACCTGCGTTTTGTACATAAGTCTGCGGAAGGACTGAGAGTGTGTTATCTTATCTCTGTCGCGCTGAAACTCTGTGCGCACGTTGCTCGGCACGGTCGGCTTTTCTCTTCCGCGCGTGTCCGCAGTTCTGAAGGCATACGCCGACAGATTGAGTCTTTCGTTTTCAAGGCAGCGGTCAACTACGCTTTTTATCTCCACGGCAATACCTCCTTGCATTTTTGTAAGACAATTATAATGTACGCAAAAAAACTCAAATATACTTCTTTTGTTGCGATTTTTTTATTTTTTCGTCAAAAATTTTTAAAAAATTTATTTAGGTTCCTCAGAAAACTTTTTGTTTTTCATTTTTCAAAAACTTTCACGCGTTTTTTATCAAAAACAACTATTGTTTTACGTAGATCTATTTTTTGTGTCATCACTAACTAATACTATATTTTTAACTTTAAGCTACAGTATCCACAAATACGTCGCAGAATTTTGGGCAACATATACAAAAAAAAAAAAACATTGTATATTTTGTCTATTGATTCCAAAGATCAAATATGCTACACTGATATTGGTTTTTCAATAACAATAATAGGAGGAACAATATATGAAAAATGTTTTTAAGAGACTTCTCAGTTTGCTTCTCGCTCTTTCGTTCATTTGCATAGCTCTAATTGCTTGCGGCAACAATGCAAACAACGGTGAAAACAAATCTTCCGAAAATGCAACCAATAGTGCCAATGCAACCCAACAAATGGAAACAAATGCATATGGTGAGCCTTCATTCACTTCTTCAATCACTTATGATAATTTAGACTTTGAAGGTGAAACGATCACCATTCTTGGTCGTGGCTATCTCTCAAATACAAGAGAATGGTACAAAGAGCATCCGGAGGATGAGCTTGATGAAGCTATCGCGATGAGAAATGAAGCAGTTTCGGAAGCACTTAATGTCGATGTTCAATTTGAGTGGATCCCATCTAACGGACAAGACTACAATGAGTTTGTTAACACCTTCTTCCAAGTGGTGACTCAAGACGTTGTTTCGGGTATGCACTACTATGACATCTCCGCCAGCTATGCTTATCCAACTGCCTCTTCGACGATTCGTGATTACACAACAAACCTCAAAGATAAAGATTTATTCCCCTATTTCGATTTTTCGCTTCCTTGCTGGAACCAAGCAATTGTAACCAACACAACATTTAACGAACAGCTCTTCTACGTAGCTGGCGACATAAACCTCTCGATGTTCGATGCCGCTATGGTCGTATGGCATAATAAAACTCTTTTTGATGAGAACAGAGAGGCCACCGATCCGGAGAATATGCAGGAACTCGCGCTTGAAGGTTATTGGACTTACGACGAACTCTACAGATGGACTTCTGTATTCTATGAGGACTCCAACGGAACTGCAGGCAGACAAGAAGACGACACTTATGCTCTTATGGCTTCAAACGTTCAACCGTGTCCTATCGATGCGTTTCCTTATGCTTGGGACCTCGAATTCGTCATTGAGAACAACGACCAAACTCACTCGTTCAATATAGTAGGAAACGACAGAGCCGAGAGAGCTCTTACGAAGTTCAGAAATCTCGCCAACGGTACCGGTACTTCTACAAGCTGGAGTGCAAAAGTATTTGCAGCCGGTCATGCTATGTTCTATATGGAAAGAATTTTCCACAATTATGATTCTAATATGGCTATTCGTGAGATGGAAGATAAATACGGTCTGCTTCCTATGCCTAAGTTTGATGCAGAACAGGAGCAGTACGCTACCACCGCTCAAGACTACTACAATCTTATGTTTGTACTTGACCACGCTGAAAGCTCTGTTCCCACCAAGGGTGAGGCGATTTCCGCTTATCTCCAGCTCGCAACCGAGGAGTCATATACAGGCGTTCGCGGTTATTACTTCAACCGTATCATCAAGCCTAAGTTCTTCGGAACTGACGACTCTGAGGGCACTGTAACCAACTCTATCGCACTTTTTGATATCATAGTTTCTAACATCAAATTCGACTACTGCTACATCTACTCTATGCAGCTTTCCAATATTAACCATCTTTGGAGAGATGCAGGTCGTAAGAACGCCGGATCCCTTGAGTCATTCTTCCTCTCCAAGCAATCCTCGTTCGAAAATGCAATTGCTCAAACCGACGAATGGCTTGGTTTGAGAACACTTGACTAAGAAAATTTTTAGTTAGCTAAAAAAATAAGCTCAAGAGGAGTATACCCCAACGAAGCAACGCTTCAAAAAACACAAGGAGATTTACTATGAATAACGATTTTATCAGAGACGCATTCGTACTTGTTACGGATTACATTAAGGCAAACACTGGCGAGGATGTATCCGACGCGCTTCAGGAGCTTATCCTTGCTAACCCCCGCCGCGTTCTTTACTTCCCCGACGGTGAGTATCTCCTCTCCAAGCCGATCTGCACTCCCGCTAACCCCGAGCATGCAGTATCGCTTCAGCTTTCGAACTTCGCTGTTATCAAGGCTATGGAGTCCTGGGACTCTGATGAGGCTCTCATCCGTCTCGGCGCGGCTGAGCCCTTTAACACAATCCGGGAAAACGGAAGCAACTACTATCTTTCGGGCGGCGTTATTGACGGCAATGGCGTTGCAAAGGGTGTTTCTATCGACAGTGGCCGTGAGACGAGAGTTGAAAACGTATCCATCAAGCACACGACTGTGGGCCTGCATATCAAATTCGGAGCAAACTCAGGCTCTTCCGATGCAGATATCTGCAACGTAAATATCGTCGGCCCCGGAAAGAGAAACACTATCGGCGTTTTGATCGAAGGGTTGGACAATACGCTCACGAATATGCGTATAGCATATGTACACACGGCCGTTAAGATCGTACGCGGCGGCAATTACCTGCGAAATATCCACCCGCTTGGCATGTCGACTCCAGAATTCTATTCAGACAGTACGGCATTCTGCGATTACAGCGGCTCTAACTGGTACGACTTCTGCTATAGCGATCAGTACGAAACCGGATTTTATTTCAAGGGCGGTTGCGCTTCTATCTGCCACAACTGCTTCTGCTTCTTGTACAAGATGCTTGAATCGGGCGAGATCGGATTTAAAACCGATGGACGCTTCAATTCTCTTCTCTCCAACTGCAAGGTAACTTTTCGCCCCAACGCGCCGAATGCGAGCTTCCTCGTTGGAGCTGAGGGTGGCTATGGTCTTATCGAAAATCCTTTCTTTAATGAAGATCTTTCTGTTGATAAGTGCTATAAAAATTATCTTACCGGTCGAGTTCTTCGCCCTTAATTATCATACAAAAGCTCAGGGGGATCATTAACTCAACCCTCTGTCATTAACAAAAGCTCCGCTTCTGCGGAGCTTTTGTTTTACTCTGTAATCATTTTACAAATTCGTTATAAATTGCAGCGAGAGCGTTATTGAAGTCGTGCTCCTCAACGCCGACGATGATCGAAAACTCGCTCGAGCCCTGGTCGATCATACGGATGTTGATGCCCGCGTTCGAGATCGCGTTGAATACTCTTGCCGCAGTTCCCTTGTACTTGACCATACCGAGACCTACGACTGCGACGAGCGCAAGTCCGTCCTCTATGGTGATGCTGTCGGCACGGACAGATCTGTTGATCGAAGTCAAGACCTTATCGCGTCTGCCATCAAGAACTCGACTTTCGATGACTACACTCATATTATCAATTCCCGAGGGAAGATGCTCAAAGGAGATATCGTTGTCCTCAAGCACCTCAAGTACCTTTCGTACGTATCCGACCTCAGAGTTCATCATATCCTTCTCGATCGTGATGACCGAGAAGCCCTTACGACCTGCGATACCCGTGATGATCTTCTCGGGGTCGAAGTCGCTTACGTTCTCGGCAACGATCATCGTTCCGGGATCCTGGGGGCGATTGGTATTCTTGATGTTTATCGGAATGCTTGCGTTCTTTACGGGGAAGATCGCGTCCTCGTGGAGCACGGTCGCGCCCATATAAGAAAGCTCGCGAAGCTCTCTGTAGGTAATGGTCTTGATGGGACAGGGATCGTCGATAATTCTGGGGTCTGCCATAAGGAAGCCCGAAACGTCGGTCCAGTTCTCGTAAAGATCTGCATCAACTGCGCGCGCAACGATAGAGCCCGTGATATCCGAGCCGCCGCGCGAGAAGGTCTTGATGGTTCCGTTGGGCATTACGCCGTAAAAGCCGGGAATTACAGCATTTCTGTGCTGCATAAGCTCCTCACGCATAGCCTCATTTGTCTTTTCCTCGTCGAGCGTGCCGTTATCCTTGAAGTAGATAACGTTCTCAGCATCGATGAAGTCGAACTTGAGGTACTTTGCGAGAATGAGCGAGTTGAGATATTCACCGCGGCTTGCCGCAAAGTCACGGCCCGAACGGTGCATCATAGCGTTCTTTACGTATTCAAGCTCACCCGAGATATCGAAATCGAGCCCGAGCCCTGCGATGATAGAATTGTATCTATCAGATATCTTTGCGTAAAGCTCGTCGATGTTCTCGTGGTTACGGATCTTCTCGTAGCACTCGTAAAGCATATCGGTGACCTTGGTATCTTCCTTGAATCGCTTGCCGGGCGCAGACGGAACTACGTAACGGCGATGGGGGTCAGCCTTGATGATGCTTGCTACCTGCTTAAAATGCTCGGCGTCTGCAAGCGAGCTTCCGCCGAATTTTACTACTTTTACCTTCATAGTAACTACCTCTATATCAAATATTTTACTTACATTAAATCAACACATTACATTATATAAAAAAATTCTCTCTTTGTCAACTGTTTTTTTGCCGACAAAGAGAGAATTTTTAATTTTTGTGACATTTAATAATCAGGCAGAGCCTATCCGAGCAAAAATCGAGTAATTTGACAGTAAATTTCAGCTATAGACCGGCTCAATCTTCTCTCGGAGGTCTACGATGTCCGTGATGCTCGTGACGGTGCTGAAGCTCCTCGACGTCGATCTGTGAAGCGTTCTCGAGGTATCTGCTTGCTTGAGTCGAGAAGAGCTCATAATATCTGCCGCGCTTTTCCATCAGCTCGTGGTGAGTTCCCTCCTCCACAAGCTCGCCGTATTCAAGCACTACGATTTTTGAGGCGACCGTCGCGCTCGAGAGTCTGTGCGAGACGAAGATGGTGGTCTTATCCTGACGGAGCTCGTCGAACTGCTTGAAGATCTCCTGTTCGGCTATCGGGTCGAGCGACGCGGTCGGCTCGTCGAGAATTAGGATATCGGAATTGCTGTAAAAGGCTCTTGCGATCGCGAGCTTCTGCCACTGACCGATTGAGGGCTCGATGCCCTCCTGCTCGAAGTAGCGCATAAGCGGCGTGTCGTAGCTCTGCGGCATACGCTCGATGAAATCCTCTGCGTTTGCCTGCTTAGCCGCCGCAAATATCTCATCATCGCTTACTCTCTCTCGGCGCACGTCACCGAAGCTGATATTTTCCTTTACGCTTGCGGCGTATTTGCCGAAGTCCTGGAAGATTATGCCGAACATATCGTAAAGATCTCGCGTGTCGTACTCGCGAAGATCCTTGCCATCAAGCAGTATTCTTCCCTCGGTGGGATCGTAAAGTCTTGTGAGTAGCTTGATAAAGGTAGTCTTACCCGCGCCGTTGAGACCGACGAGAACGACCGTCTCGCCCGGACGGAACTTGAGATTTATGTTCTTGAGAACGAGCTTGTCCTTGCCGGGATATGCGAAGCTCACGTTCTCAAACTCGATGGTATGAGGGCATCCGTGAGCCACCTTCTCGGGTGTACTTGTACTCGGAACGACGGTGGGCTTTTCGTCAATGAAGGAGATGAGGTTGTCGATAAAGAGCGTGCCCTCGTAGATCTGTGCGGAATGCTCGATAAGTCCGACGACGCTCGACGAGACCGCCATAAGCGCGCCCGTGTAGAGCGAGTAGTCACCGATCATTATATCTCCGACGAAGACTTTATTTGCAATAAGAAGGTACATCAGGCAGGTAACGAGCGAGGATATTATGCTCATCGTGATATGCCACAGATTTTCCTTTACGATAAGCGAGCGCATACCCTTATAGTATATGCCGAACGCCTGATCGTATCTCTCGGTGAACTCGTCCGCGAGGTCGAACATTCTGACCTCCTTGACCATATCCTTGTTTACCAAGAGATCCGAATAGTAATTCATCTGTCTGCGCTCCTTGGAGCGACGGCGGATATATCTGAAGGTCTTGCGGCGGTATCCGAAATTTATGATCGCCTTGGGCACCGAGATCGCCGCCATCACGAGCACCATCCACCACATATCAGGTGCAGCTACGAGGATAAGCGTGTAGCTGACGAGCTTAATGATGCCGCTGAATATGCTGAGTGTCTGGTTGATGACCTGTATCGGTCTGTGCCCTGCCTCACGGTTTGCGTTCTCGAGCTTCTCGTAGAATTCGGGCATATCGAAGGAAGCGAGGTCAAGCTCCTTCGCCTTGTGCATTATCTGCAGCTTGACGTATCTTACCACCTTCTCGCCCGCAATTCGCGTAACGAATGAATTGAGGCGCGAGGCGAGATCCTGCATAATGTGGAAGATAAACATATACAGAATGAGCAGAGCCACAGACGACGCCCAGAAGGTCGTCTTGACCTCTGACGCCGAGAAGCGTTGAAGCTCGTTGAGTATATCCTTGGATATCACCGAGCTGATGACGGGTATAAGTCCGCTGAGTATGGCTGCAAGCAGAAGGCAGGCAAATATCCAGTGTCCCGTCTCCCACACCATCTTGAATATATACGCGAGACGCTTGAAAAATCCGCCTATAAGCTCGCGCAAAAATCTTGGAACGTCAGAAAATCCCTTTGGAGTCTCGATCTTGTTCTCTCTGTCCCTTCTATCGAAGGGAGGCATTCCGGGTCCCATTACTTAACCCATGTTTTCGGGAAGCTGTTTGCCGCCGAGAATGTGGAAATGAAGATGCTTTACGCTCTGGCAAGCGTCAGCGCCACAGTTAGATATAAGGCGATAGCCGTTTGTGAGTCCTTCTGCTGCCGCGATCTTCGGGATGCACTCAAAGATATGCGCAACGTACTTGCTGTTCTCCGCGTTGACCTCGTCCATCGAAGCCATATGCAGCTTGGGGATAACGAGAATATGAGTGGGTGCTTGAGGGTTGATATCGCGGAATGCGAGGCACATATCGTCCTCGTATACCTTACTTGAGGGGATAGCTCCCTCGATTATTTTACAGAATAAGCAATCCATCTTGATTTTTCCTCCGTTATATGCTAAAATAATATATAGAATAATTATAGCACACTTAAAAATCGCCGTCAAGGAGTTATTATGAATTTTTGTGAAAAATTACCACCTCTCGACCTCTGGCAGCACCTTGCCTCAACCGATAAAAAAATAGTTATGTACGGAATGGGCAACGGCGCCGACAAGATACTCGCCGTCTGCGAGCACTGCGGCATTGAGGTCGTGGATTTCTTCGCGAGCGACGGCTTTGTGCGCGGTCACTCCTTTCACGGCAAGGTCGTTCTGTCTTTCTCTGACATAAAGGAAAAGTACGGCGCGGAAAATATCATAGTTTTGCTTTCGTTCGGCTCTTCTCTGCCTGACGTGCTTGAGCTTTTTCGCAAGGTCGACTCCGAGTGCGAGACCTACGCGCCCGACGTGCCCGTGTGTGAGGGTGAGATATTCAACTACGAATTCTTCAACTCCCACAAAGACGATATCGAGCGCGTGCACTCGTTACTCACCGACGACAAATCAAAGAAGATATACGAAAACGTGATACTTTACAAGCTGACGGGCAAGCTCTGCTATCTCTTTGACGCCGAGTGTGACAAGGACGAGAGCTATTCCCTGCTCGGCGCAAAAGATTTCCGCTCTGCCGCAGACCTTGGCGCGTACAACGGAGACACTCTGCGCGAGCTGATGAGATACTCGCCGAATATCGAGAAAATACACGCATTCGAGCCCGACCGCCGAAACTTCAGAAAGCTCTCACAGTACTGCGAGAGCTTTGACGGCAATGTATCTCTCCTGCCTCTCAACGCGGCGGCTTGGAGCGAGGACAGAACGCTTATCTTTGGCGGAGAGGGCAATCGCAACTCGGGAGTTTTCGCCCCGAGAAAGACCGCGAAGTCGGTCGAGGTCGAGGCGCGCGCGCTCGACTCGGTACTGTCAGGAGAGAGCGTTGACTATATCAAATACGACGTTGAGGGTGCTGAGCGCGAGGCGATCGAGGGCTCGCGAAAGACTATTATCTCGCACCGTCCCACTTTGCTCGTCTCTGCCTACCACAAGAGCGAGGATATCTTCGCGCTACCTCTGCAGATACACGCAATCCGCCCCGACTACAAGCTTTATTACCGCCGATATCCCTACATTCCCGCGTGGGATCTCAACCTGATCTGTACATAATAGGAGGAAAATATGAAAATTCTCAATTTAAACAACGCTACTCTCTCGGTCGATTTTGAGAATGGCTGTATAGCCTCTCTCACGATCGGGGGGCAGGAGCGACTCGTCTCGCCCTCGCCGCTCTTTAGCATTCGCCTGCGAAGCAGAGACGGCAAGGCGGTGAATTTATCGAGCTTTGACGCCGCAGTCTGCACTGTGCAGGATGACGGAGCGATCTACGACGGCTTTGCGGCGGCGGATTTTTCCGTTCGCGTATTATTAAAGGAAAGCTTCGGCGAGGCTGAATGGCGCATCGCGACAAACTCCGCGGATGACCGATACTTCATCGAATGCATAGATTTTCCTGTCCTCACGCTCCCGAAGGTCAAACCTAAAAGCAAAAGCCGTATCCTTTTTCCCTACAACGAAGGCGCGCTGATAGACGACTCTGACCTTTGGAACAATATATGGTTAAATCAAGGTGAGGCGCAATATCCCTCGAAGGGATGCTTTTCGGTATTTCCCAATATGGTATGCTCGCAGATGCTCGCGTATCTTTGGGAGGACGTCGGTCTTTATATCGGCGCACACGACTCAAAGCGCGCGCCGAAGGAGATAATTATGCGCTCAGACGCGGACGGTCTGACAATTGGCTTCAGGCTCTTCTGCGGCATCGGATTTGGCGAGAGCTACCTGCCCGATCTCCCGGTCGTCTTTGCCGTGACCGACGGTCGATGGGAGTCCGCCGCAGAGAGATACCGCAAGTGGTTCGAGAGACATCTGCCTGCAGGTCTATGTAAAACTGCAGACAATCTCGCTCTTCCCGAGTGGTATTCCGACTCTCCGCTCGTCGTGACCTATCCTATTCGCGGTCTGCACGACACCGACGAGATGAAACCGAACAAAATGTACCCGTATACGAATGCCCTCCCCGCGCTCGATAGAATAAAGGAGGCTTGCCACGCCCGCCTGCTCGTGCTTCTTATGCACTGGGAGGGCACTGCTCCCTGGGCACCACCTCACGTCTGGCCGCCCTTTGGAGACGCAGAGAATTTCGACGAGTTTATGAGCACCCTTCACGCGAGCGGCGATATGCTCGGCGTATATTGCTCGGGCTTTGGCTACACTCTGCAAAGCAATCTGATCGAGAGCTACAGCAAGGCAGAGGAATACGAAAAGGGCGAGCTTTGGAGAGGAATGTGCGCAGGTCCCGACGGAAAGGTCGCGATCAGCAACATATGCACCGATCAACGCTCGGGGTATGACATCTGCCCTGCCTCAGAGCTTGGCAGAAGACTTTTGGACGATGCCTACGCTCCGCTTTTTGAGAGCGAGCTTGACTACGTGCAGATACTCGACCAGAACCACGGCGGAGGGCAGTATTTCTGCTATAGTCGCGAGCACGGCCACTCCCCTGCACCTGGCGCGTGGATGACAGAGAGCATGCAGAATATGCTCTCGGATTGGAAGGAACGCGCAAACGGTACGCTGTTTGGCTGTGAGTCAGCCTCCTCCGAGCCGTTTATTCCCTCTCTGCAGTTCAGCGACAACCGCTTTGAGCTGAATTACTTTTTCGGCAGAGCCGTTCCTCTCTACTCTTATATCTATCACGAATACGTTCGCAATTTTATGGGCAATCAAGTCTGCTGCCCATTCTCCGACACACCCGACACACTCAGATACCGCCTCGCCTACTCCTTCTCGATAGGCGACAGTATGACACTCGTGCTGACAGAGAACGGCGAGCCCGCGTCTTATTGGGGAATGAGAGATTTCTCTCGTCTTCCCGACAGAGAAAAAGCTCTCGCTCTGATCTCAAATCTCACGCGCTTCTACCGTGAGAGCGCAAAGCCCTATCTCTATGCAGGAAGGATGACCGCGTCGCCCGAGATAGAATGCGAATCGCAAAGCTTCGAGATCCGCGACTACGGTCGCAGCGTCACTCTGCCCGCGCTGCTCTCTTCATCTTGGGAAGCATCCGACGGCAGTCGCGTGCTTATCCTCGTCAATCCCGACGAGAACGACGCAAAATGCACGGTAGACGGCGTCGAGCTGAGCGTACCGCCGCTTGACGCGATTATGATGAAATTATGATAAAAATATAAAAACAAAAACAGAGCTGAAAATTCAGCTCTGTTTTGCTTTTAATAATGAAATCTGCAAGGAAATTACTTATACTTTCTCTTGCGAGCAGCTTCGGACTTCTTCTTGCGCTTTACGCTGGGCTTCTCATAG
The DNA here is from genome assembly GCA_017453285.1 of Clostridia bacterium. Taxonomy (GTDB): domain Bacteria; phylum Bacillota; class Clostridia; order Oscillospirales; family CAG-272; genus HGM12713. The sequence continues at coordinate 13,009 of JAFTKL010000010.1, forward strand.
TGTTCTCTCTTGCGAAGCTCGGTAAGGACGCCGGAACGAGCCATAGCTCTCTTAAAGCGACGGAGTGCGCTGTCCAAAGACTCGCCTTCCTTTACTCTGATCTCTGCCATTTCTGTTTTCCCTCCCTCCGCATATTGCCGGAGCAATCAAAATCGTTACTATTATACATTATTTTTTTCTGTTTGTCAATAGTTTTTTTCTTTTTATTGATGTTTTTTTCTAAAAAGGCATCAACTTTATCTTTCCGTCGCTCGCGCCGATTGAAAAATCCTCGCCTACTCTGCCCTTTGCGACCTTAACGCCGTACTCAAAGCCGTTCATCGAGAAAACTATTTTGTCCCTCTCTGCCACCGCGCGATCGATAAAGCTGAGCGCGGTCTTTTTGTTGTTGTGATTGGCAAATAGGTCTCCCTCGTTGACGTAGCCGTACACGCGCTCTCTGTCGTATTCGGGTGTAAGCGCAAAGCCATCGATATCGGCAGATATCTCAATTCCGTCCTCGGAGAACAGCACCCTCGCGCATCCATCCGCCGAGATCAGCGTCACCTCGGCAACGCTCTCGGATAGCTCGCGGTAGCGCATCTCATCCCACTCTATCCTCTCACCGCCACGCGTAAAGTACACACCCGCAAGGATATCTTCCGCCGCATTCGAATAGATCACTCCGTCCATCACGGGCAGATTGCGGAATTCGCACGCGTGCGTGTCACAGCGAGTGTCAAGATAGTGCTCGCGGTAATCTTCGTCAAAGATATAAGTGTCGCGAAATCTTGCAACCTTACCGTCCAAAAACAGATTTACTCTGTAGCGTTTGCAATAGTACCACACCGAGCTGAGAGCGGGGTGTTTCCACGCACCAAGTCCGACCGCAGTTGCCGCAGGTGTAGAGTCAAAGCGCGACTTGTACCATTTTCCGCTCTCGCCAAGCGTCATCACCGAGATCACTCCCTCGTCTGCCTTTTTGGCGATGAGAGGCATCTGATACTCAAGTCCGCCCTTCATTCTCTGCCAGCCGAAGCTGTTTTCCTGCCCTGCCTGAGTGTATTGAAAGCAAAGTCCGTGACCTTGCTCGAACATCGCCTCAAAGAACCAATCGGTCCAATCGTTAAAGCGCGCGAGCTGTGAAGGCTCTAAGGTCGGGCACTGCGTCTGTCCGTAGTTTACAAGCTGATAATCGTAGGCTAACACGGGGTCAGAGCCGAGCATACGGAATACGGGAATATTTATCTGCTTTTCCTTTGTAGCTGCGGGGCAGAACATATTGTTGACGCTCGGATAGTAGGCTTGATTATAGTATCCGCCCTGCATCGTATATCCGTCCGTGCCGACCTGATCGCGACAAATGCAAGCGGCGTTTATTTTGTACTTATCATCAAGGTATTTGAGCGACACCGCGTCGATATGCCAGCTACCGACCGACTCGGGATAGTGCCCGAAACGCTCCCTGAAGCGTTCCATAGCCACGTCGATAAGGCGAAATCGCTGCTCGGGCTCATAGCCGATGAGAAACCCTACGTCATTGTACCAATCCCAAGGGTATCTTCCCTTCCATTCAAGCCCGATCGCCTCGACCTGCGGCTTGACTATCTCAAGCCAGAGTCCAATCTCGCAAAAGGATGCCGCATCCTCGATCAGCGTATCGAACGCGGGATCTATGAGCGTATCGTACTGCAACAAAAAAGTGCCGCGCAGACCGTTCTCCCGCAGAATCCTTATCTGCTCGCGCATAGGCTCTTGCATATCAATATTTCTGTTCGGTCGCGGCTCGATCGCGCGGACGAAATTGATGATGTTTACTATATTTTTCATTGTCTTCCCTTCGTTTTAATAAGCAAGCGTGTTTTTTGAGAGGATTATCAGCGGCGCGGTCGCCCAGGGGTGAAACAGACTCGTGTTGCCCTTCTGCTCCTTACCCCACGCCTCAAAGGTAGTAGTCGCGCCCTCCGAGAGCATATTGAGCCAGCAGGCAGGATCGCAGATCAGCTTCTTTGCAAGCTCGTACTCGCCGCGCACCTTGAGTGCCGCAAGTGCGAAATATGCCATATATACTCCCATTGAGGAGAGCCCCTTTCTTGCTATCAGCTCAACTATTCTCGCGTGGCATTCGCGCGAGCCTATGCCGAAAAGCAAAGGCAGGATGTTCGAGTGCACAGCAGAGTGCGTATGCTCGACCGAGTCGCAGAAAAGTCCGCTCTTCTCCGAGTAAAAGCATTTTATAAATGAGTCTATCGCCCTCTCTGTCCTGTCCGTCTGCGCAAGTCCGAGGATGCGGTAGATCTCGTCGGTCGCCTGCAAAAATCCGCACCAGAAGGCGTTCAGCACGTTGTGCACTCCGTCGCCTATAGGTCTTGTGAGCGGAAAATCATAGCCATCGCGCAGATTTGCCGGCCAATCGACCAAATTCCATTTGTCGTATACCCCCTCGATAAGTCCGTCCTCGCGCTCATATCCGAGGAAATAATTATAAACTCGGCTAATATACGGTTCGGCAGATCTGAGAAATTCAAGATCTCCGTCGGTCTTGTACACCCAGAGCACCTGCGCGGGAAACTGCAAGGAATAGTCGGCAATCTCCTGCATCAAGGACGAGGTAGAGACCGCCATCATTCCGTCGCAGATAAAGCAGGAATGACAGAAGTCGGCTATCGCCTTTTTCATCATTGTTGTGTCGCCCGTAAGCACTGCGTGTGCGCGCGCCGCGACCGATACGTCGCCGAGATATTGCCCTTTCTCACGCGTGGGGCAATCGACGAAGTTTTCCTGCATACCGTACTTAACCGTGTCGGCGCAGAGTCGCACTATTGCCTCAAGCTCGGGTGTGTCTGCATCAAAGCTTGCGCGCTCGGTGCACGGATAGTGACGGACGAGCATATAAACGTCCTCGATCTGTACACCCTCGGGCAAAATCATCTCTGCATAGCGGAACGCCTTGTAATCGTACTGATCAAGCTCGTTCTCGCCGTCTGCAAGTATCCACTTTTCTTCATAGATGCAGTTACAGCGCATCTTGTATCTGACAGAGCCGTCGCCGTTCAGCTCCTCGCCGTAGCGCAAAACGAGCTCGTCTCCGCTCTTTCCCGTAGCGCGAGCGCAAAGATAGCCTACCGTCTCGCGCCCGAAGTCGAGATAGAGAGTATTTCCTCTGCGCTCGGTGATCTTTGGTTCAAGTCTGTAAGTCTCTATCTGCTCGGTCGGCTGTCGGACGAGCGTATAATCTGCATTTTCATACACGCACGCGCGCTCCCACGCGCTGTCGTCAAAATCGGGCAGGTAGAAGCTCTTCTCAGGTGAGCGCGAGTCGTAGCATTCCATAAACTGAACCTCGAGTCCGGTCTTTCTTATTGCACAATATCCGCTGTGCTCAGCGCATTTCCACGAGCTGTCGCTGACCGCCACGGTCTTGCCGCCAACACTCAGCTCAAGCCAGAACATCTGCCGTCTGTCAGCCGACACCCATACTCTGTTGATGAGCCCTTGATAGTATGTATGCACCGCGAAGGTATTCTCGCCGAGCGAGAGATAGGGAGTGATATCTATTTCGTTGTAGTTATAGCACTGCGGATAGGACGGCGCAGGACCCATAGTGACGAATTTTCCGTTGATATAGAGCTTATAGTAATCGTCCGCGCTTATCTTCAGAATTGCGCCCTCGGTACTTTCCAAAAATAGCTTTTTGCGAAATAGGATATGTCGGTTGAGGAATTTTTCGTCCTTTTCGGCAAGGTCGAGCTTCTGCTCTTCCTTGTGAAACATATTCTTCGGGCGCTCGGCGGCAAAATCCTTATGGCATATAAACTCAGGCTTCATAAGCTACTCCGTTTTTTAACAGTTTTCAATAAAATCTATGGCGATCGCCGCGAAGGATGCAAATCCGTGATCGTGACTGCCTCTTCTCTGCGCGTATTCCCAAAGCGTACCGGTCGACTCGACCATACCGCCGAAGAAATCCTTTACGGTCTTCTGGAGCAACTCGCGCTCGCCCATCTTCATCAGCGCGCACATCTTCAGATAAAATCCGATAAACGCGTTGACAGGCACAAAGCCTCTGCACTCGGCATTAAAATTCTTGAAGTTCTCAAAAATATGAGCCTTGAGCTTTGCGTATTTGGGTGAATTTATGTCGAACGAGCCGAAGAGTATCGCGTAATACTGCCCTGCCTCAGAGGAATTCTTGGTGTTCACCAGCACTCCGTCGGTAAGCGTCGCGTTATCAATGAAGACCTCACCGTCAAAAGAGAGCTCGCGCGCCCTCTTGGCGACTCGCTCTGCCTTCTTTAGCCACTCCGCGTTGCCGTAGAGCGCGCCTGCCGCGCGAAGCACCTCGGCGTAAAGGAAGTTCGTCGGGTAATTTACGTCCTGCACCCAATCGTTCGCGCTCGACCACTCAACGAAGTTCCAGCTCGGCAGATTTTGCAGAAGTCCGTCGGCATTCTCGTGCTTCTCAAGAAACTCAACTATTCCGCAAATGCTCTTTTTGAAAAGCTCCTTGTCGACAGCCGTGTTGCGCTCGGTGAGGTATTCCCTGACCTCAAGCACGTACCACATATCCCACTGCGGGATGAATTTGTTGCCATCGTGCGCGTCTGACGGATAGCACATCGGTAAAATTCCCTCGGGGAAAGTTCCGTCGCTCTCGTACAGACGGTAATTTTCAAGGAAAGAATCCTCGATCACGCTCTTTCCCGTAAGAAAATACTCGGCTCTGCCCGTAAAATATGAGTCACAGAGCCATCCCGCGCGCTCACGCGAGGGGCAGTCGCTATAGAGATCAACCGCGTTGTGAGCAAATGTCGCCTCAGCCGCAGAGTATATCCTTGCAAGCTCACGGTCCTTTATCTCACGCTTGATAAATCTGCTTCGGTCGAATTCATACCTGCAAATACCGAACGAGTCAAGCCTGATACATCCGTCCTTTACAGCGATAATTGCAACCCTGCAGGTATAAGGCTCGAAGCTTTGATGCTCCGCCTGCACTCCGCCCTCAACGAAATACTCTATGACGTTGTGGCAATTTATATCGGTAAAGGAAAAGCTATCGGGCTCGCAAAGCTCACTGTAGGCTATGACTATATCGGAGCGCTCAATTGCTTCACCGCTCCAACAGACAAATCCGCTTTCAATGCAGGACATATCCACAGTCACGTACTCGCCTGCACGAAGTATGATCGAAAAAGCACCGCCATCTTCTTTCTTTGTACATCTTTGCTGTTGGATCCATCTGAAAGGCCGTGTAACCACCTCGTTCTCTTCAAAGCGTCCCCATGCCTCGTCTATATAAAACGAGTATCGCAGAGGTCTGCACGGCAGTGTCGCATCAAACTCAAAGCTACCCTTAGAGGCAAAGCCTTTTGCCGTTACGCTCTCATACGTCGGCATAGGCACGCCGCGCTCAAGATATTTTGGCATATTGCTTGCCGCACAAAGCTCCACCTTCTGCGAGTGCGCTCTGAAGTCTGACCAAAAAAGTCTCCAGGATTCTCCGAAATGTCGTTGCGCGGAGTATCTCTCGGTCTCGCGCACGCGGCGGAAGTCGCAGTAGCCCTCGAAATCTCTGCCCGTACGCAAGATCACCTCGTCGCCGCGTCGAAGCTCGCAGACAACGAACGAGCTCTGTCTTGCCGTCGAGAGCGAGCCGCAGTTATATCCCACGGTCTGTATCTCTATGCTGTTTTCTCCGCCTATGTTATACTTATCAAGCTCTATTTCGTCTACTCTTGCGTATCCTTTGGCGGCACGCGCAGGTCCGCTGCACACAAAGCTACCGTTGACGTAGAGTCGGTAGAAGGAAAACGCGCTTATGTATATCTTAGTACCCTCAAGCGAGTCTGTCGTCGCGCAGAGTGTCAGCGGATAGTTAAGACTCTTCTCTTCTCCCTTGGCAAATATCGGAATTGCTTTTTTGAACATAACGTCCTCCTTAACAAAAAACACGGATACCACACTCGCGGCATCCGTGTCATTTTTATCTTACTACAATATTAACTATCTTATTGGGAACTGCGATCTCCTTGACGATCGTCTTACCGTCAATAGCAGCCGCTATTCTCTCGTCTGCCTTCGCCGCCGCGATAGCGTCATCCTTCGGGCAGTTTACGGGGAGCATAATAGTTCCCTTGAGCTTGCCGTTGATCTGAAGAACGACCTCAACGCTGTCGTCTGCGGTCTTGGACTCGTCGTAGGTAGGCCAGCTCTCGTATGCGATAGTATCGTTGTGACCGAGCAGCGACCACATCTCCTCACAGATGTGAGGTGCGATACAGGAAAGCATCTTGATAAGTCCCTCGGCATACGCTCTCGGGCACTTGCCTTCCTTGTAAACTGCGTTCACGAAGATCATCATCTGCGAGATCGCGGTGTTGAACGCGAGCTTCTCAAAGTCCTCGGTGACCTTCTTTACGCTCTTGTGGTAAAGCTTCTCGAGTGCGGGCATCTCGCCGTCGATGATATTCTCAGGCTCGGTGAAGAACGCCCATACGCGATTGAGGAATCGTCTTGCACCCTCAACGCCCTGATCGCTCCAAGGCTTCGAGACCTCAAGCGGTCCCATAAACATCTCGTAGAGTCGGAGGGTATCTGCGCCGTAATTGCGGACTACGTCACTCGGATTTACTACGAATTCGGGGAAACGCTTACCCATCTTGATGCCGTTTGCACCGAGGATCATTCCCTGGTGAACGAGCTTCTTGAAGGGCTCTTTCGTAGGAGCAAGTCCCTTGTTGTAAAGATATCTGTTCCAGATTCTCGAATACATAAGATGTCCGACTGCGTGCTCGGGACCGCCGATATAGAGATCGACAGGCATCCAGTGCTTGAGCAGCTCTGCATTCGCGAATTCCTTGTCGTTATTGGGATCGATGTAGCGCAGGAAGTACCAGCTCGATCCTGCCGATCCGGGCATCGTGGATGTCTCTCTTACACCCTTCACGCCGTCCTTATCATAAGCCTTCCATTCAGTCGCGTTCTCGAGCGGAGCTTTTCCGTTAACGCCCTTGTAGTTCTCAAGCTCGGGAAGTACGAGAGGAAGATCTGCGTCGTCGAGCACGTGGATCGCACCGTCATCACCGTGAACCACGGGAACGGGCTCGCCCCAATATCTCTGTCTTGCGAAGATCCACTCTCTAAAGTGGTAGTTGACGGTTCTCTTTGCAACACCCATCTTCTCAAGCTTAGAGGTGATAGCCTCCTTAGCCTCCTCAACGGTAAGGCCGTCGAACTCCTCGGAGTTGATGAGTCTGTAGCCCTTGCCGAGATACTCGCCCTTCTCGAACGCCTTTTCGCTGACGTCCACATGACCGAGCTTTTCGTCGCCGTCGATGACCTGGATCATATCGATGTTATGTGCTATAGCGTACTCGAAGTCACGCTGATCGTGAGACGGAACTGCCATTACCGCACCCGTGCCGTAACTTGCAAGAACGAAGTCGCCGATGAACATTCTTACTTCTTTGTTGTTGACAGGGTTGATGCAGGTAACGCCCTTGAGCTCACAGCCAGACTTGGTCTTATTGAGCTCGGTTCTGTCCATATCGTTCTTCTTGAGAGTCTCTGCGATATACGCCTCGACCTCTGCCTTATTTTCAATTCTGGGCATCAACTGCTTTACGATCTCTCCGTCGGGAGCAAGCACCATAAATGTGATACCGTAGATAGTCTCGATACAGGTAGTGAATATAGAGAACTCACCGCCGCCGACGATCTGGAATTTCACTTCCACACCGGTCGACTTGCCGATCCAGTTCTTCTGCATAAGCTTCGTGGACTCGGGCCAATCGATCTCCTCGAGTCCCTCGAGAAGCTCCTCAGCAAACGCGGGCTGATTGATGACCCACTGCTTCATATTCTTTCTGATTACGGGGAAGCCGCCTCTCTCGGACTTGCCGTCGATGACCTCGTCGTTGGAGAGCACAGTGCCGAGCTCCTCGCACCAGTTCACAGGCATATCGATGTACTGTGCGTAGCCGTCGAGATAGAGTTGCTTGAAGATCCACTGAGTCCACTTGTAGAACTCGGGGTCGCTCGTCGCGATCATCTTGCTCCAGTCGTAGTCAAATCCAAGCTCCTTGAGCTGAGTCGAGAAGGTCTTTATGTTCTCCTGCGTAAATCCGTTGGGGTGATTACCCGTGTTTACCGCAAACTGCTCGGCGGGAAGACCGAAGGAGTCGTAGCCCATCGGGTGAAGGACGTTGTATCCCTGCATTCTCTTCATTCTCGAGACTATGTCCGTAGCGGTATATCCCTCGGGGTGACCTGCGTGAAGTCCTACGCCCGACGGATACGGGAACATATCAAGCACGTAATACTTAGGCTTAGAAAAATCCCACACATCAGTCTTGAAGGTCTGATTTTTCTCCCAATATTCCTGCCATTTCTTTTCAACACTCAAATGTTCGTATTTCATCTTAATGTAAATCCTTTATATCTCCGTCATATGACTGTATTTTATTAGTCCTCGTAAAGCTTCTCGAGATTGTAGAACTCTCTTGCCTCACGGCTGAATATATGAACGATAACGTTACTGTAGTCGAGAAGTATCCAGGAGTTGTTGTCTCTTCCCTCAACGCTGTAGGGAGGAAGTCCGCGCTGCTCGGTGCGGAATTCGACCTCGCCCGCAAGTGCCTTTACCTGGGTAGAGGAATTACCCGTGCAGAGAACGAAATACTCCGCGATAACGGTCTTGTCCTCAACGTGAAGCACCTTTATATCTCTCGCCTTCTTAGAGTCAAGTATCTCGGCTATCGCGTCCGCAACTCCCTTGGCGTCAGAGCCGTCGAGCGCGGGCAGATTTTCAGTTACGAATCCGTTTTCGTTAAGATCCATTTTCATTTTCCTTTCGTCTGTCACAAATGACTATAATATATAATTGTAATGCAAAACTGCTGATTTGTCAATACAAATTTCAGTCTTTTTTCGTCTTTTCAATCTCTTGTGCCGAAATCATTTCAATTTTGCTGTCCTTTTGGTATATTTCGCGAAAATCACGGTCATCTCCGTTTAAGAACATTCCCTTTTCGTCAAGATCACCCTCTGCGCCGAAATACTCCGAAAGAAGCCTTTGTGTAGGGCTCTTTGACATAACGTAAAAGGAGGCTCCGCTCTTGCGCGAGACGATATCCTCGCCGGGAAGCGTGCAGAACCAGAGCTGATCCGCTCCCACCCCAAGTGCCTCGAGTCCGAGCGCGGCGCAGAGCGCGGGGTTGATATCTGTATCAACGTACTCGAGCGCAAGCTGCAAAAGCTCGTACGCGTTCGAGAAGCTGACCTTTTGTCCCAGAGACGCGAAGAGTGCGGCTAAAAATTTCTTTTGCGCATCGAGTCGGTCAAGGTCGCCCCTCTTATAACCCGATCTGTAGCGCACGAACATCTCTGCCTGCTTTCCATCAAGCGTCTGCCGTCCGCTCTCGAGATCGATGCGAAGATCCTGCTCGGGATCGCTGTACTTTATCGGTCGGTCGAGCTCTATCTCGACTCCGCCGATCAGATCGACCAGCTCGCGAAATCCCGACAGATCAAGCGAGATATATCCGTCTATCCTCACGCCGAGCGACTCTTCGAGCAGCTCGCAGAGCCCGTCCTCACCGAGCGCGTGCTGTGCACCGTTGATCTTGCGGTAGCTGCCGTCGCCGTAAAGCGCGTATGTGTCTCTCGGTATCTGCAAAACGCAGATCCGCGAGTTTGACGGATCGAACGAGACGAGCATCATAACGTCGCAAAGTCCCGATACCCGATCGCGCCCCGTAACGAGCGCGCAGTAGCTGTCCTTCGCAAGCTTTTGCGAGTAGACCTCCTCGCTCCCCTCGCTCTCTCTGCCAAGCGCAAAGGTCAGTGCGGATACGAAAACGAGACATACGGCAATAAAGATCAGCGTAGCGTAAATATATTTTTTAGGCATATTCCCTCCACATAACAAAAAGATATGTAGAGGTATTCAGTTATTTTTTCAGTTGATTGATTATAAAGTTTCGCGCACTCACCGAGTCGGGATCGGTAGGCGCGCCCTCCTCGATAAGCGAGCTGAGCGTTGTGTCAAGACCGATCAGTATGGTCTGCAGAAGGTGTCTCTCCCTCTCGCTCTCGCTCATATTCTCGGGATGCGCATCCCAGAAATAATTTCTGAGCTTCACGCAATCGTCGAACTTACGCGACATATCTATATAGTCCGCGAGGAATATTATCTTCTCGCAAATACTCATATCCGCGCGCCCCGTGGTGTGATATCTGACCGCCGAAAGAAGCTCCTCGTAGGCAAATTCGGGGTGATCGCGCAAAATGGCATAGACCGCCGTTCTTGCGTGAAAAGTCTTATGCGACGCAAGCTCAAGTGCCGCTACGTCCTCGCCCGCAGCTCTGAGCATCTCTATCTGCTCGTCGGGTGTCAGCTCCTTTGTCACGTCGTGAAGCAGAGCCGCCGCTCGCAGAATATCGAGCTTGTCAGGAGCGTAAAGCTCTCCTATGCGCGCCGCCATCTTCTCGACCTCTGCCGTGTGAATAAAGCGGTAGTCAGACATCGAGCCTCTAATGCGCTCTCTGAGCGCGTCTATCTGTGCATCACTAAAGCGCATCACTTGCCCTCCGGAACGTATAGTCCGTTATCGTAGATGAATTTCTCGACCTTTGGCGGAACGAGCCCCGAGATGCTCTTGCCCTCGGCTACCCTCGTGCGTATCTGCGTTGAGGAAAGCTCAATAGGCTCGGTGATTATGCGTCTGAACATAACTCCGTATTTTTCGTAGTACTCTGTGATCTTTGCGACGATGCGTTGAGTCATTATCGGGTCGCTCTCACGGCGCACGTAGACGGGATAGCAGAGCTTGAAGATCTCCTCAAACTTGTACCATCGATCAAAGCTGAGCACCATATCTGTGCCGCACATAAAGAACAGACGCGTGTCGGGGCGCGAGAATTCCTTTAGAGTGTCGTAGGTATAGCTCCTACCGCCTCTCTTTATCTCGCAGTCCGAAATGACCACTCCGTCGATACCCTCAAATGCGAGCTCGCACATACGCAGGCGGAAGAGCGGATCGTCCGAGCGGTCTATCTGCTTGTGAGGCGGAATTCCCGTGGGAATTATAAACATATAATCGAGCTTCATCTGCTCCATAAACGCGCGTGCCGCAGCGATATGACCGTTGTGTATCGGCGCAAACGTGCCGCCGTATATTCCAACGCGAAGATGATCGTATCCGTTCATACTCTTCCCTCCTTTTTGGTAATTATTCTTAGCAAAAAATTCAATCTAACTCTATTTTCTTGTGCTTTTCGGACTCGCGGTAAAGAATTATCTTTCTGCCTATAACGCCGACGACGTCAGCGCCGACAGCCTCTGCGAGTGCCTCCGCACTCTCTCTGGGCGTGTACTCGGAGTTCTCGAGCACGCTCATTTTTATAAGCTCTCTTGCCTCAAGCGCATCCGAGACCGTCTTTACGAGGTTATCGGTAATTCCGCCCTTGCCGACCTGCATTATTGCACTCTCGTTCGTCGCAAGTCCGCGCAGGTAAGCTCTCTGTTTTGATGTAAGCATATATTATTCCTCTTCGTCTTTCTCTTCTGTGATCTCTTTAAGCATCTGTGCAAAATTTTCGATCGCTCTTCCTCTGTGCGAAATAGAGTTCTTTTCCTCCGCACTCATCTCGGCAAGCGTTTTGCCAAAAGGCTCGTAGTAGAAGAGCGGATCGTAGCCAAAGCCGCCCTCGCCGCGATACTCGTCGATGATCTTTCCCTCGACCTCGCCGCGAACGAAATATCCGCGCGAAACGTCCTCGGGAAAAACGCAAGCGATCGCGCAGACGAAACGTGCGGTTCTGTCCTCTTTGTCCGCAAGGTTCTTGAGCAGGAGCGCGTTGTTTGCCGCGTCGTCGCCGTGCTCTCCAGCGTATCTTGCAGAATACACGCCCGGCGCGCCGTCAAGCGCGTCAACGCATAGTCCCGAGTCGTCTCCGACTCCGATATATCCGAGTCTTGCGACCGTGCTTGCTTTTATATAAGCGTTATCGTAAAAGCCCTCACCGTCCTCGACGATCTCGTCCTCAAAGCCGATATCGTCGAGCGAGAGCACCTCGATGCCCGGGATGTGCTTTGCGAGCAGAGCGTTGAGCTCGCTTATTTTTTTCTTATTTCTCGATGCTAAAACTATCTTCATATCAGTCGAACAGTGCCTCGACGAATTCCTCGTTGTCAAACTCCTGCATATCGTCGATCTTCTCGCCGACACCGATGAATTTAACGGGGATGTCAAGCTCCTTCTTGATAGAAATGACTATGCCGCCCTTTGCCGTTCCGTCGAGCTTGTTGAGCACGAGTCCCGTGATATTCGCGGCATTTCTGAACTCCTTAGCCTGAAGGATCGCATTCTGTCCCGTGGTCGCGTCAAGCACGAGCAGGTTCTCGCGCGCCGCATCGGGACATTCCTTGTCGATAACGCGGTTGATCTTTGCAAGCTCGTTCATAAGATTTGTCTTGTTGTGAAGTCTGCCCGCCGTGTCGATGATCAGCACGTCCGCGCCTCTCTTCTTCGCGTAGTTGAGCGCGTCGTAAACTACAGCCGCAGGATCGCTTCCCTCGTTCTGCTTTACGATATCCGCGCCCGATCTCTCGCACCATACTGCGAGCTGATCGATAGCCGCGGCTCTGAAGGTATCAGCCGCCGCAACGACGACCTTCTTGCCCTTCTGGATAAGGCGATTTGAGATCTTACCGATCGAGGTGGTCTTGCCCGCTCCGTTGACACCGATAACGAGTATTATCGAGGGAGTAGTGGAGAGATCAAGCTCTCCTCCCTCTCCGATCATTTCTGCAAGTATCGCCTTGAGCGCATCGATGACCTGATCCTTTTCTTTAAGTCTGCCCGACTTTACGTCGTCGCGCAGTCTCTCCATTATCTCCACTGTCGCGCCGACACCGACGACCGACATTATGAGAAGCTCCTCAAGCTCGTCAAGAAGATCCTC
>JAFTKL010000091.1 GCA_017453285.1 Clostridia bacterium
ATCGGCGTAGAGAAGAGCGCGGTCACGGGCGGACTTGCAATAAGCGACGTTTACTTCAAGGTTCGCGCTAAGCGCAAGGAGGTCGACGTGCCGAAGTCTCTCTCGAATACCGGAATTATCGGACTTAACTGGGCAGGCTCGGGCGGAGAGGCGACCTCGCTTCTTTCCGACCACTACCTCGCTGCCGACGGAATTGAAAACTGCATCAGAGTACTTGACGAGATCGAAAACGGTAACTTCGGTGACCTTGATTTCGTAGAGCTTAACGCCTGCATAGGCGGATGCGTCGGCGGTACGCTCAACGTTGAAAATCCCTTTATTGCAAAGGCGAGACTCCGATCTCTGCGTAAATATCTGCCCGTCTCGGCAAACCACATAAGCGAGGCTGAGGCGCTTGCGGATGAGATATTCTACGACTCTCAGATAGAGGACAGCCACGCTGATATGCTCTCCGAGGACAGAATGACGGCTATCGCAAAGATGGCAGAGATCGAGAGCATCTACCGTGAGCTTCCGCACCTCGACTGCGGCTCCTGCGGCGCGCCCAACTGTCACGCGCTTGCAGAGGATATCATCAAGAACGACGCTTGTAAGAGCGACTGTCTTATACAGCTTCGCGAGAAGCAGAAAAACAACTGATCAAAAAAGGAGGCTTCTATGACTGTCAGCGAGCTTGCAAAAACACCCGATTTCCGCGCTGTAATTATGCCCGACGGCGAGCGCGAGATACTCGGCGGATACGCAGGAGATCTGCTTAGCTGGGTCATGGGACGTGCCTCAGAGGGCGACGCGTGGGTGACGATAATGTCAAACGTCAATATCGTTGCCGTAAGTACGCTTGCTGATCCCGCGTGCATCATTCTCTCCGAGGGCGTGAGTCCCGACGAAGATACGCTGGCGAGAGCAGAGCAGCAGGGAGTCAATATACTCTCGACAACGCTCGATACCTTTGATGCTTGCGTACGCATAGCTGCATATTTATGACGGCTTACTATTACGATCTGCATATCCACTCTGCGCTCTCACCCTGCGCGGATAACGATATGACACCTAATAACATCGCGGGTATGGCGGCACTCAAGGGCCTGCAGATCCTGGCACTTACCGACCATAACTCCGCAAAAAATTGCCCTGCGTTCTTTGAAGCGTGTAAGCGGCAGGGAATTATACCAATCGCGGGAATGGAGCTCTCTACGGCAGAGGATATACATATAGTGTGCCTCTTTCGCGAGCTTGACGACGCGATGAGGTTCGACGCTGAGATCGAGAAGCATCTTATGCCGATCAAGAACCGCCCCGAGATATTCGGCGACCAACAGTTACTCGACGGCGAGGACGAGCAGATCGGCGAGTTTGAGACTCTGCTCATCTCCGCGACCGACCTTCCGATCGCAGACGCAATAGCGCTTGCAAGAAGCTTTGGCGCACACGTGCATCCTGCGCATATTGACCGCGAGTCGAACGGTATCGTGGCGATACTCGGCGACGTTCCGCCCGAGTATGATTTTTCCGCGTTTGAACTGAGAGAGAGGGATAGCCTTGAGCAACTGAGCCCGATCGTCGAGGAGCTTCGCGCGGACAACCTTCTCGTTTGCTCGGATGCGCATCACCTTTGGGATATCAGCGAGGCAGAGAACTTCTTTGATATCGACGACGAGCCATACAGTTCGTCACTCGTAAGAGCAAGACTTTTCGAGATGCTCGAGCGGGGAAAGCTTTAATATGAAGTTATTTAATTATTTTAAAAATAATATTAAATAAATAAAAAACAAATATGGAGGAATTTTTCAGATGAAAAAGACTTTGACCACAGTAATGTTCCGTGGAACAAAGGCTCAGGAAGAGCAGCTTGATGCAGTAATTGCAAAGCTCAAGGGCACTCCCGGAGCATTGATGCCCGTTCTTCAGCAGGCACAGGAGATCTATGGCTACCTGCCTATTGAAGTTCAGAAGATGATCGCTCTCAAGATGGACGTTTCCATCGAAGAGGTATACGGCGTATCTACCTTCTATTCGCAGTTCGTTCTTAACCCCAAGGGCGAGGTCGCTATCGCAGTATGCCTCGGAACTGCTTGCTACGTAAAGGGAAGCGGCGATATTCTCAACAAGATCACCGACATTCTCGGCCTCCCTGCAGGCTCCACCACTCCCGACGGAAAGTACTCGCTTGAAGCTACCAGATGCATCGGTGCTTGCGGTCTTGCTCCCGTACTTACTATCAACAACGAAGTATACGGCAGACTTGTTCCCGCTGATATGGAAGGCATTCTTGCAAAATATAAGTAAGATCCGACAGCTTTGATATGAAAGAGCTTTCACTGAATATTCTTGACGTTGCAAAAAACTCGACGGCGGCGGGAGCTACCAAGGTAGAGATCTCGCTTGAGCTTGCCGAGAGCGGAATTCTCAGCATTTCGATAATCGACAACGGTTGCGGAATGGATGAGGAGACGCTGATGGGCGTGACAAATCCTTTCTATACCACGAGAAAGACTCGTAAGGTGGGAATGGGACTGCCGTTGCTCAAGATGGCTGCTGAGCAGACGGGCGGTGAGCTTAGGATAAGCTCGTCTACAGAAAAGGGAAGCAGCGGAACGTCACTCTTGGCGACCTTCGATACAAAAAGCATCGACTGTATGCCGCTCGGAGATATAATTTCTACAATATGTATTTTAATAGCGGGAAGTCCCGAGGTGGATTTTCTCTTCACGGACAAGCGTCAGAGCGGTTGCGTGCAACTTGATACCGCACAGCTTCGCGAGGTGCTTGGCGCGGAGATCTCACTTGCTGAACCCGAGATACAGATGTGGATTAGGGAATATCTCGAAGAACAGTATCAGAGCATTTGATTACGTATTAAATTTTAGAAAAATATATGGAGGAAAAACTATGAAATCTTTGGCAGAACTTGCTGCAATCAGAGAGAAGATGCAGAGTAAAGTAGTGATCCGCGAGGGAATGGGCACGACGAGAGTTGTGGTCGGCATGGCAACCTGCGGTATCGCTGCAGGCGCAAGACCCGTGCTCAACGCTTTCGTTGAGGGCGTAAACGCAAACGGACTTACCGATAAGGTAGCTATCACCCAGACCGGATGCATCGGCATTTGCCAGTATGAGCCCGTAGTTGAAATCTACGAGGACGGCAAGGAAAAGGTAACCTACGTAAAGCTTGATGCACAGAAGGCGGCAGAGATCGTCGAGAAGCATCTTAAGGGCGGTCAGGTCGTTGAAGAGTACACGATCGGCGCTTACAAAACGGTTTGATTTTGACTGAGAAAGGATAAAGTAAAATGATTAGATCACACGTATTGATTTGTGGCGGTACAGGCTGTACCTCTTCCAAGAGCGTTGAGATCAAGAACGCTATGGAGGCGGAGATCCTCGCCAAGGGTCTTGCAGATGAAGTTAAGGTCGTTATGACCGGATGCTTCGGTCTTTGCGCACTCGGCCCGATTATGATTATCTATCCCGAAGGAACCTTCTACAGCAACGTAAAGATCGAAGACGCTGCTGAGATCGTAAGCGAGCATCTTCTCAAGGGCCGTCCCGTAGAAAGACTCGTATACCACGAGGCAAAGGCTGACGTTCACCACGCAACCTCGCTCTCCGAGACTGCTTTCTACAAGAAGCAGAAGAGAGTCGCTCTCCGTAACTGCGGTGTTATCAACCCCGAGGAGATCGACGAGTACATCGCTATGGACGGTTATGCGGCACTCGGTAAGGTTCTCACCGAGATGACTCCCGATGAAGTTATCCAGACTATCCTCGATTCCG
The DNA here is from genome assembly GCA_017453285.1 of Clostridia bacterium. Taxonomy (GTDB): domain Bacteria; phylum Bacillota; class Clostridia; order Oscillospirales; family CAG-272; genus HGM12713. The sequence goes on from JAFTKL010000091.1 coordinate 3,775, forward strand.
GACTCCGCGGACGCGGAGGCGGCGGATTCCCCACCGGTCTTAAGTGGAAGTTCGCTTCGGGTAACAGAGGAAACGTAGTTAAGTATATCGGCTGTAACGCCGACGAGGGTGACCCCGGTGCATTCATGGACCGTTCTATCCTCGAGGGTGACCCCCACGCAGTTCTCGAGGCTATGGCTATCGCAGGCTACGCTATCGGCGCTGAAGAGGGTTACATATACGTTCGTGCAGAGTATCCTATCGCTATCCACCGTCTTGAGATCGCTATCAATCAGGCGAGAGCATACGGCCTTCTCGGTAAGGATATCTTCGGCACAGGCTTCAACTTCGATATTCACCTCCGCTTCGGCGCAGGCGCATTCGTATGCGGTGAGGAGACTGCTCTTATGACCTCTATCGAGGGTAAGAGAGGCGAGCCTCGTCCCCGTCCTCCTTTCCCCGCAGTAAAGGGTCTGTTCGGTCAGCCTACCATCCTTAACAACGTAGAGACCTACGCAAACATTCCTCAGATCATCCTCAAGGGCGTTGATTGGTTCAGAAGTATGGGAACCGAGAAGTCCAAGGGTACTAAGGTATTTGCACTCGGCGGTAAGATCGTTAACACCGGTCTCGTTGAGGTTCCTATGGGAACAACTCTTCGTGAGGTCGTTGAGGAGATCGGTGGCGGTATCCCCAACGGTAAGAAGTTCAAGGCAGCTCAGACCGGTGGTCCTTCGGGCGGATGCATCCCTGCATCTCTGATCGATACTCCTATCGACTACGATAACCTTATCTCTATCGGTTCTATGATGGGCTCGGGCGGACTTATCGTTATGGATGAGGATACCTGTATGGTCGACCTCGCTCGCGTCGTCCTTGAATTCACAGTTGACGAGTCCTGCGGTAAGTGTACTCCTTGCCGTATCGGTACTAAGAGACTTCTTGAGATACTTGATAAGATCATTGCAGGTAACGGTGAGATGGAAGACCTCGATAAGCTCGAGGAACTTTCCAACTACATCAAGAGCGCATCTCTCTGCGGCCTTGGTCAGACTGCTCCTAACCCCGTACTCTCCACTCTCCGCTACTTCAGAGACGAGTACGTTGCTCATATCGTTGACAAGAAGTGCCCTGCAGGCGTAGGTAAGAGCCTTCTCCAGTTCAAGATCGATATGGATAAGTGTATCGGATGCGGAATGTGCGCTAAGAACTGTCCTGCAGACGCTATCAGCAGAACTGATTACGTTGCTCCCGGACACAAGCTCGCTTCCTTCGCGATCGACCCCAAGAAGTGCGTTAAGTGCGGCGCTTGCATGGAAAAGTGTAAGCCTCACGCAATCTATAAGGACTAAGAA
>JAFTKL010000092.1 GCA_017453285.1 Clostridia bacterium
AAGAGACCGGGTATGTATATCGGTACCACCTCTATCCGCGGACTTCACCATCTCGTATACGAGATCGTGGACAACTCGATAGACGAGGCACTTGCGGGCTACTGCGACAAGATCACGGTGACCATCAACAAGGGCAACAGCGTGACTGTTGAGGACAACGGACGCGGAATTCCCGCGGCGATACACCCGAAGCAAGGTATTCCTACCCCAGAGGTCGTCTACACGATACTCCACGCGGGCGGAAAATTCGGCGGCGGCGGATACAAGATCGCGGGCGGTCTGCACGGCGTTGGCGCGTCGGTCGTAAACGCGCTCTCCGAATGGGTAGAGCTCGACGACTGCTACGAGGGCAGACGCTACACCGAGAGATTTGAGCAGGGACGCGTGGTCCGTCCGTTCAAGGACGAGGGCGAGTATCCCGAGCGTCCTCACGGCGTTCGCGTGACATTCAAGCCCGACTCGACCATCTTCGAGGAGACGGTATTTGAATACGACATTCTCGCCAACCGTATGCGCGAGCAGGCGTTCTTAAATGGCGGCATCCGCATCGTGCTTCGCGACGAGCGACCTGATGACGTCGAAGAGCATATAGAGACAGAATTTCACTTCGAGGGCGGTATCCGCAGCTTCGTAAGCTATCTCAACGAGCAGAAGGTATGCGAGCTGGTTCACCCCGAGGTCATCTATATGAAGGGAGAGAAGGGCTCGAGCGTAGCTGAGGTCGCTATGCAGTACAACGACAGCTACAACGAGACCGTTATGACCTTCGCAAACAATATGAACACCATCGAGGGCGGTATGCACGAGACCGGCTTCAAGTCGGGTCTTACCAAGGTCCTTAACGATTACGCACGCAAGGCGGGAATTCTTAAGGACAGCGATAAGAACCTTTCGGGCGAGGACGTCCGTGAGGGTATCTGCGCGATCGTCAGTGTCAAGCTCGAGAACGCGCAGTTCGAGTCGCAGACCAAGGCAAAGCTCGGTAACTCCGAGATCCGTACACTCGTTGAAAACACCGTAGTCGCAAAGCTCGGTGAATATTTTGAGGAAAATCCCGCGGTCGCTAAGGCGATACTCGATAAGGCTCTTGCCGCTTCGCGCGCAAGAGAGGCCGCGAGAAAGGCAAGAGAGCTGACACGCCGCAAGGGTCTGATCGAGGGCTCGACTCTCCCCGGTAAGCTTGCTGACTGCCAGGAGAAGAACGTTGAGCTGACCGAAGTTTATCTCGTAGAGGGAGACTCCGCAGGAGGCTCTGCAAAGAGCGGACGTGATAGCCGCTTCCAAGCGATACTTCCGCTTCGCGGTAAGGTGCTCAACGTAGAAAAGAACAGACTTGACAAGGTCTACTCCAACCCCTCGCTCATCCCGATAATTCAGGCGCTCGGATGCGGTATCGGTGAGGATTTCGACATTGAAAAGCTCCGCTACGGTAAGATAATTATTATGGCGGATGCCGACGTCGACGGTTCGCACATCAGAATTCTGCTTCTGACCTTCTTCTTCAGACATATGCGCCAGCTTATCGACGATGGACACGTTTATCTCGCTCAGCCGCCGCTCTACAGAGTTTACAAGAAGAACGGCAAGGGCGCGGAGAGATACGCATTCTCGGATGCCGAGAGAGACGCGATCATCAAGGAGATGGGCGCGAACGTCGAGGCGGACAGATATAAGGGTCTTGGTGAGATGGATGCAGAACAGCTCTGGGAAACCACGATGGACCCCGAGAAGAGAACGCTTCTCAAGGTCACCGTTGAGGACGCTATGGCGTGCGACGCGATGTTCTCGCTTCTGATGGGAGACGCGGTCGAGCCTCGTCGTGACTTTATAGAAAAGAACGCAAAATTTGCCGAGAACCTCGATATTTAACCGAGTGTTGATTTTTACAAATTCGTCTGAATATTTATTCAAACCGACTGTTGAGTTTTCCACAACTTGTGGAAAAGTGTGTTGATAACTCTGATAAATGTCGGGAAAAACCGAGAAAAATATAGATTTTTGTCGACGGTTTAGTGGAATAAAGCGCAAAACCGCTGTGCGAAATAATTTTTGCAAGGTTTGAGGAAAAATATAAAGTTTATATTACTTTCACTCATCCACCGCAAGCGGTCCCCATTCCCTCAAGGGAAGGCTTTGGGGAGATCACCGCCGCGCGTTTGTCTGTTGACGGAACAATAAAATTATATCAAACTTGTAGGGACCGACGTCTCGACGGTCCTTAAACAAAAGGTAAATATATTGTTTCCGTATATTATCTTTATTTTGGCAATAGACAAATATGCAATTTGTAACCGATGCGACATTGGACCGTCGAGGACGCCGGTCCCTACATTCGAGAGAGAGAGTCGTCGTTTATTTGTTCGTAGCCAAAACACAAATCCACATCTCACTCTTCACAATAAAAAGAAACACGCGGTGGCCTGCTGTCCGCGTGTTTCCACCTCGCATTTTAACGAATGCTCCGTCTGTTATGTTGCTACCCTTTCAGACATCCCAAACCACGATCGAGGCAGGCATAACGACCACGCACACACCCAATACCAACCCCCATTCAAGTTCTTTTGGTTCTTTTCTCCGAAAGAAAAGAACAATAATTACGACTTCAACTAACCCCAACTATACTCACCACGAAAGGAAAAGAAAGTGGAAAACGAGAACATAGAATACAGAGATCAAAAAATAGTAGACGTAGAAATGGAGAAGGAGGTAAAGCGCTCCTTCATAGAGTACTCGATGTCGGTAATCGCGGCGCGAGCACTTCCCGACGTACGCGACGGAATGAAGCCCGGACAGCGACGCATTATGTACGCGATGTACGAGGACAATCTGACCTACGACAAGCCCTTCCGCAAGTCCGCTACGACTGTCGGTAACGTGCTTGGACGCTACCATCCTCACGGAGACTCTGCCGTTTACGGCACGATGGTAAGAATGGCGCAGGACTTCTCCTACCGCTATCCGCTCGTTGAGGGACACGGAAACTTCGGCTCGGTCGACGGAGACGGCGCGGCTGCTTACCGTTATACAGAGGCGAGAATGTCGAAGATCGCGGATCAGCTTATGGCTGACCTTGAAAAAGAGGTCGTAGACTTCGTTCCCAACTTCGATAACCGCCGCCGCGAGCCCAAGGTGCTCCCCTCGCGCTTCCCGAACCTGCTTGTTAACGGAGCGATGGGAATTGCCGTCGGTATGGCGACGAATATCCCGCCCCACAATCTCGGCGAGGTCATCGACGCGACTATCTTCCGTATGGACAACCCCGAGTGCAGCGTGCTCGAGCTTATGGAATACGTCAAGGGCCCCGACTTCCCGACCTACGCGACTATCTACGGTACGCAGGGCATAATTCAGGCGTACACTACAGGTCGCGGTCGCATAATGGTGCGCGCAAAGGCTACCATCGAAGAGGACAAGCACCGCATAATCTTTACCGAGATCCCATACGGAGTCAACAAGAGCGAGCTTTGTAAGGCTATCGCGGGACTTCACAAGGACAAGAGAATCGAGGGTATCACCGACCTGCGCGACGAATCGGGCAGAAACGGTATGCGCATCGTGGTCGAGTACAGACGCGACGCAAACGGTCAGGTAATACTAAATCAGCTCTATAAATATTCTCAGCTCGAGGACACCTGCGCGGTAAATATGCTCGCGCTTGTCAACAACGAGCCGAAGATCCTCTCGCTGCCGCAGATACTCGACCTTTATATCGAGCATCAGAGATCGGTCATCTACCGCAGAGTAAATTACGATCTTGAGAAGGCAAAGGCGAAGGCGCACATCTTCGAGGGATACCACATAGCTACAGATAACATCGATCGCATCGTCGAGATAATGAAGACCTCGAGATCTATCCCCGAGGCTAAGGAACGCCTTATGAGCGAGTTCTTTACCGTCACCTACAAGGACGGCTACGAGTCCGAGCTCGGCAACGTACGCCAGCTTTCCGACGCTCAGGCGCAGGCTATCGTCGATATGACGCTCGGTAAGCTGACGGGTATGGAAAGAGATAAGATAGAGGAAGAGCTTGCAAGACTCCACGCGCTTATCGTCGAGCTTGAGGGAATTCTTGCCGATCCCGCAAAGGTCGCGCAGATCATCAAGGACGAGATGAGCGAGATCAAGCGCAAGTTCGGCGACGCAAGACGCACAGAGATCCTTCCCGCGACCGACGACATCGAGCTTGAAGACCTTATCGAGAAGCACGAGTGCGTTATCACGCTCACCAAGGCGGGATATATCAAGCGTCTGCCGGCAGATACCTATACCTCTCAGCATAGAGGCGGTAAGGGAATTATCGGTATGACCACCAAGGAAGACGACTACGTCGACACAATGGCGGCAGTTCATAGCCACTCCTATCTCTTGCTCTTCACAAATCTCGGCAAGGTCCATATGCGCAAGGCATATCAGATCCCCGAGGCATCGAGAACGGCTAAGGGAACGAATATAGTCAACGTGATCGAGATGCAGCAGGGCGAGAAGATCACCTCGATGATCAGCCTTGAGGAGTTTTCCGAGAACGAATATCTGACGATGGTGACAAAGCAGGGCGTTATCAAGCGTACTCTGCTCTCCGAGTACGAATATCACCGCAAGGGCGGTAAGATCGCACTCAATCTTGACGAGGGCGACGAGCTCGTCTTCGTAATGCATACCCACGGCGAGTGCGACCTCATTCTCGCGACCGCAAACGGCTACGCGGTAAGATTTACCGAGGCAAACGTTCGCGCTATGGGAAGAACCGCAAGAGGAGTTAAGGGTATCACGCTCCGCGGCGACGACTACGTGACGGGCGTTGCGCTCGTCAGCGAGGGCAAGAAGCTGATCACAATTACCCAGAACGGATACGGTAAGCGCACCGAATTCTCCGACTTCCGCGAGATGAAGAACCGCGGCGGCGTGGGCGTTCAGTGTCATAGCATCTCCGAGAAGACGGGTAAGCTCTGCGGTATCGCAAGCGTCAGCGACGAGGACGACCTTATGATGATCACAGACGCGGGAACTATCATCCGTACACCCGTCAGCGACGTTCCGACCTATTCGAGAACGGCAGGCGGCGTAATTATGATGAGACTTTCGGACGGTCAGACGCTGGTCAACTTCACGGTCGCTAAAAAGGCAGACGAGGAGGAGATCGAAGAGATCGAGTCGACCGAGCCCGTAGAGATCATCGACGAATCCACCGAAACGGCAGAAGAATAATTTCATAAACAAACAAAACCGACTAACGCAGTTAGTCGGTTTTTTTGTGGATAAAAGGAAAAAATTAAAATGTAAAATTGGCAGAGAGCCGCGCGGTCGGCTGTTGAAGAAACAAACGCACCACACCTCGTGGGTAGGGGAGGGGGTTCCCATCCCGAAAATATCGGTTATTTCCACACATCCGTCTGCTGCTGACAGAAGAAAATTATATCGAACTTGTAGGGACGTCGGTCCCTACACACGAGATAGAAATCGTTGTTTTGTTCTTCTACGGTACAAAAGGTTCTATCCAATTCGTAGGGGCGATTCAAGAATCGCCCGTTTGTGCTGCACAGATTAACTTTTATTCCAAAGCGGGCGCTTCGTGAAGCGCCCCTACCGATGAGATATAAACCGATGTGCAACCGCAGACGGATGTGCATCAGCAATTTTCTGAAAAACAAACAAAATCTATTTTAATTACCTTTTTTATAAAAAATATTGATATTCGTCTTTTTTTGTGAT
>JAFTKL010000011.1 GCA_017453285.1 Clostridia bacterium
CGTAACGACATCGGCGGGAGTAAACCCCCGCCCTACCGGCAGATATAAATTTTTTTCGTTTGATTGACAGACCAAACAAAGATTTAGATGTCACTCTTCACAATAAAAAAGAAACCCGTGGTAGCATAGCTGTCCACGGGTTTCTACATCGCTATTGAGTTAAATAAACGATCGGGAATGTCACTTTGGTTTACAGTATCCCAAACTCCCTTAGGGAATATTAGCGCGATCCGCGCGTTCGAGTTACGAATGCACCCTTGACCAACCCCACAGGAAGTTCTTTTGGTTCTTTTCTTTCAAGAAAAGAACAAAAAAACCCCTACTCCAAACTAATCACCTCAACGCCTTGCTTGCGGGCGTAGAGGACGGTATAGGCGGTGCCGCCGTGCGAGGAGGTACAATATGCGACGCAGAGGTCGCTGCCGTCTACCATCGCACGATTGCGCGCGTGCATACAGTGAGGGGTGTAATTCTCCGAGGCATAACAAACGCTGTCGGCGCGCTCGAGGACTATCGAATAGGCGCGCTTTGCGTTCTCGCTCCAGCCGCGCGTCTGATCGCGACAAGGCAGAAAAAGATGCAGCTTGACGTCGGGATAGATCTTCTTTTTCTCAAGCACCTTGAGTGCGGCGATAGTGTCAAATCCCTGCGCGCCGCCGCATCTGAAATCGAGATAGCCCTCGGCTATCAGCCTCTCAAGCAGCTCGTCAAGCTCACGGGGGAGCAGAACTATTCTATCGGGCTCAATGTATCTGTGCCCCGTAAACATACAGATCTTTCTTTCCATAGTCCTCCCCTTTCTGCGTTATACCATAATTATACACCATTCGGGTAATAAAATAAAGAGCTTTTTGAAAACTTTTGTCCTTTTTTCACTTTTGTCATATTTCTGCCGCGCGCGCTATAAAATGTGATAGAAGAATTTTAGGAGGACAAAACTATGAAATTGAAATTTTTGGGGCTTTTTTTCGCGCTCCTGCCCGCGCTTTTGCTTTCTTCCTGCTCGAGCGCAGACGAGCCGACCGAGCTCCCCATCTCGCCCGCCATCAATATTCTCGCAAATGATAATTTTATGGCGCTGTCGGCTCTCAAGGGTGAGGATATCCGCTTCTCGCCCGACGATTTCGCACGCGCACTCAACCTCGAGAGCGTCGAGAGCATCACGCTGACCTCTTTGCCCCCTACGGCTGACGGAAGCCTGCGCGTAGGCTCGACTGTGCTCAGCGGCAATCAGACTCTGAGCGCATCCGCCATCAGCCTTATGACCTACTCGCCAAGCCCCGCGGCGAGCGCGACGACCTTCAAGTTCCGCGTCAACGACCTGCCCTACGAGACGGTCTGCAAGCTCTATCTGCTCGACAAAGAAAACTACGCGCCCACGCTGAGCCTCGCGCCCAAGACCGCCACCGAGGTCTCGACCTACGAGAACGTGACCTATTTCGGCACGCTCCCCTGCTACGACTCGGACGGTGACGAGACCTTTATCGAGGTCGTCTCCTATCCCGAAAAGGGCGTGCTGATCCTCGACGACGCAACGCTCGGAGCGTATCGCTATATTCCCTACGACAGTGCCGTCGGCAAGGATTCATTTACTTGCGTGGCGCGCGATATTTACGGAAACTACAGCCCCGCGCTGACCGTCTCGCTTGAAGTCAAGCGCACCGAGAGCTCTGCGCGGTTCGTCGATCTTGCCGACTCGCCCTACCACAACGCCGCCCTCGCGATGAGCGAAGCGCGCGTGATGAGCGGCACGCAGGTCGGTGCGGCACTCTATTTCTACCCCGATCAGACGCTCAGCCGCGCGGAATTCACGCTCCTTGCGATGAAGGCGGCAGGCATCGGCGAGGTCAACGACGTGGACACGACGGTATTCTCGGACGACAGCGACATTCCCGAGAATATGAAGAGCTATATCGCCGCAGCGTACGACCTCGGATATATCAAGGGCACGCTCGTCGACGGCAAGCTCTGCTTCCTGCCGAACAATCAGATCACGCGCGCCGAAGCCGCCGTGATGCTCGCGAATATGCTCGATCTCGCAACTCCGACCTTTAAGCCCGAGTTCTCGGACGAGGACTCTATTCCTTCCTGGGCGCATAGCTCGATCTCTGCCCTCGCCGCCTCGGGTGTGATCGTTACAGACGGGAACGGCATCAAACCCCTCGATCCCGTCACCCGCGCCGTCGCCGCTCAAATGCTGACTAACTTTATGTCTGTGTCGAGGGATAGTTAGTTTTGGCAGGAATAGGACGCGGGGAACGCGTTTTGCCACTTTTTGAAAAAAGTGGCGCAAAAACTTTCGTGTGGGGGTTGGTCAAGGGTTTTAATAGAACTCGTAACGATATTCCCTACGATAATTTGGGATACTGTAATCTATAGCAATATTCCCGATCGTTTATTTAACTCAATAGCGATGTAGAAACCCGTGGACAGCAGGCTACCACGGGTTTCTTTTTTATTGTGAAGAGTTAGATATAGATCTTTGTTTGGTCTGTAGCCAAAACAACGGCTTCTTATCTCTGTCGGTAGGAGAGGAGCTTGCTCCTCTCGTTTTTGAGCATAATTGATACTCAAAGGCTCTCCTTGAGGAGAGCTGGCGGTGTAATCGCCTGAGAGGTGATAATGGTTATTACGATTAAAAAATAAACTTCCGTATGCGATCAAAACAAAAAATTTATATCAAACCTGTAGGGACCGACGTCCTCGGCGGTCCAAATATGCAAACGGTAATCTATATGCTATGATCTGTAATTTAAATTATAAACGAAAATGTATTTTGTAACCGTTACGACATTGGACCGCCGGCAATTTATTGCAGGGACGCACGGTCCCTACAAACAAGAGAGATAATCATCGCGCTTTTGGTGATTGACGGAACGTAAAATCTATATCTCACTCTTCATAATAAAATAGAAACCCGTGGTAGCCTGCTGTCCACGGGTTTCTTCCTCGCATTTAAACAAAAGCACCGTCTGTTATGTCGGTATCTTTACAAATATCCCAAACTCTCGTAGGGAATATCGGTTCGATTTACGCACAAACCCTACACCAACACACACAGGAAAGTTTTTTGCTTCTTTTTTTCAAAAAAGAAGATAAAAACCGCGTCCCTGCGTCCCATTCCTGCTCCAAGCTAACTTCTAACTCCCCACACGCGCCACGATGACGGTGGTGTCGTCGGGCTCGGGGTTAGAGCGTGCGTAGCGCATTATCAGCTCCACGGTACGCGCGTCGCTCGGTGAGGACGCGTTCTGCCGCAGGAGATCGAACAGATACGGGCAATCTTCGCGCCCACCGCTGACGCCGTCGCTCATCAGCACAACGAGATCGCCGCAAGACAGCGACATTTTCAGCTCCTTGACATCGGGCGCAGACAGAATTCCGAGCGGCATCGTACGCGAGCGGAGCTTAAAGAGATTTCCGCCGTGACAAACGTAGGTCGGCGCGGCACCGCACTTGTAAAAGGTCGCCTCACCGCTGAAGCTGTCGAGCTCGAAGAGATCAAGCGTTGCCGAGCACTCCTGCGCGCTTGAGGCGCACCGCGCCTTCAGGAAGGAATTGAGCATCGAAAGAAGCTCGTCGCTCACTCGACCGCGCGCCAGCATATTCTTCAAAAATCCCACTGCAAGCTCAGCCGTCCGCGCCGCATCACTGCCCGAGCCCATTCCGTCACTAAGGCAAATATAGCTCATCCCGTCGCGGTTCTCGAAGATCTCCACGCAGTCGCCCGAAGCCTCACCGCTTCTTCGCGACTCGCGCCCGAGCTTCGCCGAGATCGAATACCGCCGTCCTTCATAAAGCTCGATACACCCTTCCTCGCCTCGACCAAATCGGCGCACGCGCGTGCGGGCAGAGTCAAACGACGTGCCAAGCAGATCTGTGACCGTCGCCGCTATCTGCTCTGCCGCCGAGTCAAGCAGATCGCGCCGCCTGCCGCGGATAAGCACGCGCTTCTGCCTATTGCCGTATACCAGCACACCGAAGATCTTACATTCAAGCTTCTCAAGCGGCTCGCAGAGCGCCGCACTTGCGCCAAGATCGGCAATATATTCCTCACCGCAGTCCTCGATCCCCTTTGAGAGCAGCGAGGAGATCAGCTTGTAGCCGTAGCCGTCAAGCTGCGCGCCGTCAAGTCCACCGCTCTCGCGCTGAGCACCGAAGCGGATGGCAAAATTGTAATTTATCTCGTCGAGCAGCTCGCCCGCCCGAGTGCAACCGCCATAGCGATCGCCGAGATCAGACGCGCAAAGCTCACCTTTTTTCTCGAGTATATCCGCAAGCCGTTCACTCGCGCCGCGACAGCTCTCGGCATCGGCGCAACCCGCACAGGATGCCTCAAAAGCCTGCTGACAGATGGCGCGGATCTCCTCGCGGCGCGGAAATTTCAGCTCAAGCTCATCAAAAAGGCTTGATATATTTGAAAGGCTCTCGCTCATCGCCGCCATTTTCGAGTTCATGTCCGACAGTCGCACGCCGTCAAGCTCCCCCTCGTCAAGCACGCGACACCTCTCGCGATCACTCTCACTCACGACCTCTTTTTTTCTCTCGCAACTCACTCGGATGTAGACCGAAAAGCCGAGGCAGGCGGCAAGAATTCCGCCAAGCGTGCCGTCGAGCGCATGAATTCCGCTGATGTAAAACGCGTATCCAACCGCGCCGAAAAAAGAGGAGAGTGACACAAGAGTGGTGGAAAATCTCACAAATGCGCCCCACGCGAGCGCAGGAATGAGGAATATCGGACATAAAGTGGGGGAATAGACAAGTCCGACGGTCAGCGCGAGCAAAGCACCGCGCAAAAAGCCCTTTCTGTGCGCAACTATCAGCACGAGCATAATTCCGCCCGCGACCGCAACCGACACGCCGTAGATCTCAAGCGGCCGCGCGCCGAGCATACAGATCGCAAAAAGCGCGCCCCAACCGACATCAGAAAGGAACGCTCTTTGCTCGCGTCTGACGAACGCAAAGCTCAACAGATAGGTAGCTATCGGTGCGACGGCGGTAGAGATAAGGAGCGCGAACAGATCGTAGTAAAGAAATCCGCCCGCCACCAAAAAGGCGAGCGAGAGTCCGAACGCCACGAGCGCAGAGAGGCATACGCGGTAGCCTGTCTGCTCGCAAAACAGCATCTTTCCTATCTCTCCGAGGCTCTTTTTTCCCTTTTCTCCGCCAAGTGTGAGCCTTATCAGTATTCTTAATAGCAGAATTGCGGCGTAGACTCCGAAAAGCACGATCGCGCTGCCTCCCTCGAACTGACCAAACGATGCTATCGCAAGTCCGAGCAAGATGAAGAGCGCGTTTCTGTCCGCCGCCGCGAGCAGAGCTATCCCGAACGGGAGCGCGCCGAACGGCAGAGTCGCTAAGCCAGACAGATAGCCGCAAAAGCTATAAAGCGCGCCCGTGAGCGCAATTCTGATCATATGCGAGGCGAGCGCACCCTCGTCAGTGCTTGTCCGTGTCCGTATTTTGTCCATTTTCTTTCCCTCTTTTTTGAGTTTTATAGTCTATTCTATCACGCTCGCCGCGCGGAAAATGTCGCATCGTGCGAACGGCGCCTCTTTTTTTCTTGCCGTCAAAGAAAGAATATATACCCGCGCCGATCAGCATAAGCCCGAAGATCGTGCCGAGCGACGCGCTCCTTATCCTTCCTGCGATAAACGAGCCGCACAGACTTCCGACAATGCCGCTCACCGCCGCCAAGACCACCGCCGAGACATATATCTTGCGCCGTAAAAGGTGAAAGCAGAGCGACGCGCCCGCCGCAAAAATAAAGAAAAGCAGATTGATCGCCTGCATCTCGAGCTGCTCGCCACCGACGAAAAGCTTGAGATAGATGACGAATAGACCGCCGCCACCAAGCCCCATCCCCGATAGCACCGCCAGCACGATCGGTATTATAAATGCGTGTAGGATCTCCATATTTGCTCCTTAGTTAGTTTATGTTGCTTTTTTCTTGTTCTTTTCTTGAAAGAAAAGAACCAAAAGAACTTCCTGTGTGTGTTGTTATTGGGTGCATACGTGGTCGTTATGCCTGCCTCGTTCGTGGTTTGGGATGTTTGTGAGGGTAGCGACATAACAGACGGAGCATTCGTTAAAATGCGAGGTAGAAACACGCGGACAGCAGGCTACCGCGTGTTTCTTTTTATTGTGAAGAGTGAAAGCGTAATCTTTGTTTTGCCTGTAGCCGAAATATCGACTCCTTATCTCTCGGTAGGGCGGGGGTTTACTCCC
>JAFTKL010000093.1 GCA_017453285.1 Clostridia bacterium
AGGGCGAAGCCCCCAACATTTCACGGAGGATATATTATGAATAACTGTCTTTGCAATCTTTTCGGCGACAACAACATCTGGTGGATCATCATCGCACTTATTATAGTGTTCTTCTGCTGCGGTTGTGGCTGCTGATTAAATAAAAACGATCCGATGCGGTACTCCGCATCGGATCGTTTTTTGCTTTTATTTAACGTTGATAGAAACAGGCTGTGTGTAAACGTAAGCAAGCTTGCCGTTTGAGAGCTTGAAGGAGAGGCGGAAGATGACAGTCGCCTCGCCTGCCTCTGTTGCACCGACGGTCTTGCCGTCAAAGCTGAGAGTAGGATTGCCTTCAATGAGGAACATCTCGGCTTCATCGGTAGAGACTACGCTATTCTCAAAGCTCTCGCTGTCCTTATCTGCGCCGTAGAGCTCGGCGCGGATATCGACCGCTATGCTCTCGCCGACCTTTGCTTCGTACGCGCTCTTGTCGGTACTGATGCGCTTGATATAATTCTGCGCGAAGTTCGAATAGTTCGTGGTAATTCCCGCAACGCCCATAAGGAAGAGCGAATCAAAGCCTGCCTTGTCGTTTACCGTCCAGGGCCACGTAAATATTCCGCGGTCTGCAAGGTGCTTTACGAGCTTGTGCGAGACGTAGGACGCAGAGGGGTTGTAGGACGAGGTGCAGCTTGCGGTCGCCTCTGCTATCGCAGATAGGCTCGAGGTCGAGCAGAGGTATCCTACAGAGAGCTCGGGGATGCCCTCGTTGATCGCCTGCAACGTGCCCTCAGAGAAGCAGATCACGTTGCACTGAGAATAAATATCGTACTTATCTATCAGCTCCTTGAGCGCGGGCACAAGTCTCGCGGTACTCGAGGATTTGATCTCGATAAATATGAGTGTGTCGGTGTCCTTGAACTTGACGAAGTACTCCTCAAGGGTAGGGATAGGCTGAGCCGTGTCGATCCTGCCGGGGAGCGAGGCACTTGCGTCAGGCTTGTCATCGACGAGAAGCTCACAAAGCTCGGTGTAGGTGAAGTCCTCGACCTTGCCCGTGCCGTTCGTGGTTCTGTCGACCGTTCCGTCGTGCATTACGACCAAAACTCCGTCTTTAGTGATGTAAATGTCGTTTTCAATGATATTCGCGCCGTAGGTCGCGGCAAGCACCGAGCCTGCAAGCGTGTTTTCGGGCGCTTGAGAGGGCATTCCGCGGTGACCGATAATTCCTATCGGGCGGAGAAGTGAATTCTCAGAGAAGAGCGAGGAATTGAGGCACGCGCGCAGCAGTGCGCGGTCGGATGCAATAATTCCGTTCGCGCCCGAGGTGATCAGGCGGAAGGCATCGACGGCGCTCGAGTCGGTCGATTCGTACCATACTGTCATATTGAGCGAGTTGAGTGCCTCGGTTATGGCAGGGTTTGCCATATTGCTCGGAAGCAGGCAGATGCGCGCGCCTGCAATTCTTGCCTCGGTGCGCATCTCTACAGGAGAGAGGGTAGCGTTTGAAAAATCAATAATGCCGAGTATCGACTTTATCTCTCGTCTGAGCGCGCCAACGAGCGCCGAGTCAGCCGAGATGAGCATTACTTCGTTGCGATCAAGACTGCGAATGAGCGCGGCGGTAGCCGAAACGTCGAATTCATACTTGTCGCTAAGCTCAAGCGCGAGGATAGTGCGCTCGGCGAGCTTCTTTTCTGCATCTGCGAGCGTGCAGATGGTCGTGCCGTCTTTGTCAAGCAGATTACCGTCGGGATCGATCGTCATTATAGCGACGTCGGGCGCACCGACTGCAAGCGTGGCGAGCTCGGACTCGCTGTTCACTCTTGAGATCACGGTGGGCGCGAGCGCGGACGTGTCCTCGGGTGTAAAGTCAAGCGTTACCTTGATATCGTCAAAGACCGCGGTGCTTCCGCTCGCCTGCATACCGATGCTGCCGGTGAGGTAGGAGTCAATGCCGAATCCGCCGCCGACGAGAGTACCGTCGATATAGATATCCGCACCGTCACCCGAAGTCTTGAGCATTACGCGGTAGAGCTTGTTGGGGTCAAAGTCCTCGGTGTAGGACGTTTTTGTCTGATATTCCCACTGCGACGACGCGTTGCGGCACGCAAGCTCGACTCCGCTCGAGGATGACGTGTTTGCGCGCAGACAGAGGTGGTAATATGGGAAATTGTTGTTCTGAACGCGGTACATTATCGACATCCAGCGGCTCTCGTTAGCCTTAGCCGTGATGGTCGTGTTCGACGTGATAGTGTAATCTCCGAACGCCGAGAGCCAGGAGGGAAGGAGCACGCGCACAGAGTCGCTATCGGTAGCCGATGCGTCAAGCACGAGCTTGCCGTCCTCAATTCTGTAGCTCGCGTTGCCGCTTGCGCTCACTTTCGTGATTTCATCAAGCGACGCGGCGGAATTGAAATCGTTGTAGTAAAGGAGATATTCCTCGTCGTCGGCTTCCTTAACCACGAGATAGACCTTTAGCGAACGCTTGCCCGCACTTGCCGTGAGGGTGTAAACGCCGCTTTTTGCGGCTGTGACCTTGCCGCTCTCTATCTTTATCTCGTCGGACGACCATTCGATCCCACTTGCCGCTGTCAGCTCACCGTTGCGGCGGAGCTGAACGCTGTAAAGCGAGAGATCGACCTCATCCCCTACGTTTGCGGGGATCGCAGGCTTCGAGAAGCTTACGGCATATTTGCGCACCGAAAGCTCGATCGGATTTGCGAGCTCAGGTCCTCGCGGCTCGTCGGGCTTGTCGGTCGGTTTCTCGGTGGATTTGCCGCTCTCTTCGGACGTGTCGGTAGGAGTATCGGTCGGTGTGTCGGCAGTTGTCGGTGACTTTGTGCAGGCGATCGCGCTTGCAAGCATTAGCACGGCAAGCATAAGGGTCAGGGCGCGCAAAGTGATCTTATTCATAGGAAAACTCCTTGTCGTTTTTAGTAAAGATCTGCGAGATCGTAGATGAGTCTTTCGGTCTTTTCCCAACCGAGACAGGGGTCGGTGATCGACTTGCCGTAAATATCGCAGGTCTTCTGCGAACCGTCCTCGATATAGCTCTCGATCATAAAGCCCTTGACGAGCTTCTTGATCTCGGACGAGTGTGCGGCAGAGTGAAGCACGTCTTTGCAAATTCTGCTCTGCTCGTAGTACTTCTTGCCCGAGTTTGCGTGGTTAGCGTCAACGATGAGCGCAGGGTTCTGGAGATTGCGAGCCTCGTACTCTATGCAAAGATGCTCGAGATCCTCGTAGTGATAGTTGGGGAGCGACTCGCCGTGCTTGTTGACGTATCCGCGGAGGATAGCGTGTGTAAGAGGGTTACCCTTGGAGCGACACTCCCAACCGCGATAGAGGAAGGTGTGCGAGTGCTGAGCGGCGGTGATGGAGTTGAGCATTACCGAGATGTCGCCGCCGGTGGGGTTCTTCATACCTACGGGAATATCTATTCCGCTTGCCGCAAGTCTGTGCTGCTGGTTTTCAACCGAGCGCGCGCCTACTGCAACGTAAGCGAGAAGATCCGAGAGGTAGCGGTAGTTTTCGGGGTAGAGCATTTCGTCTGCACAGAAGAAGCCGGTCTCCTCGATCGCCTTTGTGTGCAGGCGGCGGATAGCGATAAGTCCTGCGAGCATATCCTCAGCGGCGGAGGGGTCGGGCTGATGCACCATACCCTTGTAGCCGTCACCGGTCGTTCTGGGCTTGTTGGTATATATTCTCGGAATAATGAGTATCTTGTCCTCAACCTTCTCCTGAACCTTGGCAAGTCTCGAGATATAATCAAGAACTGCATCTTCGCGGTCTGCGGAGCAGGGACCGATGACGAGAATGAGCTTGTCGGACTTGCCAGAGAAAACGTCTGCGATCTCTGCACAGCGGATCTTTCTCTTCTCGGCGTATTCGGATTTGAGCGGATATTCAGCCTTTATATCCATAGGGATGGGGAGTTTTCTGATAAATTGAATGTTGTGTTGCATAATTTGTTTTCCTTGGGCGTAATTGTAGATTGTTAGCGAAAAGCTATAGATATAATTATAATACTTTTGTAGGGATTTGTCTATAGATTTTCGTTATTTTTTTAACCCAAATCCTGCATTTTTTGTTTTTTTGATACTTTATTTTCAAAAAACATTGACGAAAAGCAATTTTTTTGCTATATTATATATTAAAGTAAATCGCAAGGAGGACTTATGGAGGGATTCAGAAGAATAAGCGCTGTCGAGCTCGGCAACGCATTGAAATTGATAGGCGACGATTGGATGCTTATTACCGTAAAGGACGAGGAGGGCGGACGCGCCAACGCTATGACTGCAAGCTGGGGCGCACTCGGCGTGCTTTGGCACAAGGACGTCTGCATCTGCTACGTAAGACCTCAGAGACACACGCATAAGCTGCTCCGTGAGCAACAGAGATTTTCGGTCGCATTTATGCCCGAAGAGTACCGCGACGCGCTCAAGCTATGCGGCACGAAGAGCGGCAGAGATACCGATAAGCTTTCTGAGAGCGGACTTCATACAGTCGAGCTTGACGGTGTGCCGATGGTAAAGGAGGCGAGCATACTGCTCGTCTGCAAGAAGCTCTACGAGGACGAGATAAAAGAGGAATGCTTCCTTGAGAGCGAGGTCATGGCGACATATAAGGCAAAGGATTATCACACCTTCTATATTTGCGAGATAGAAGAGGTATACGAAAGGATATAAAAATGGATATAGCAAATGAAGTAAGAGTTCTTTGTGAGAGCGCGAAGCGCGCCTCTCACAGCATCGCTCTTGCGTCCGAGGACAAGAAAAACAAACTGCTTTCGCGCATAGCTGAGCTGCTTTTGGAAAACGCGGAGAGCATCATCTCTGCCAACAAGCTCGACCTTGCATCTGCCGAAGAGAACGGCGTTGCAAAGGCTATGCTCGACAGACT
This sequence comes from Clostridia bacterium, assembly GCA_017453285.1. Lineage (GTDB taxonomy): Bacteria > Bacillota > Clostridia > Oscillospirales > CAG-272 > HGM12713. Next base: position 4,888 of record JAFTKL010000093.1, read on the forward strand.
TATGATAAACGACTCAAGAATAAAGGGAATTGCCGACTCGCTTTACAGCGTGGTCGCACTCGACGACCCGATAGGCAAGGGCGACGTGTGGTCGCGCCCGTCGGGCATCACTCTGCGCCGCGTGCGAGTTCCGCTCGGTGTGGTCGGAATGATCTATGAGGCTCGCCCCAACGTGACGGTCGACTCTGCCGCGCTCTGTCTCAAGACGGGCAACGCAGTGGTGCTTCGCGGCGGCAAGGAAGCAATAAATACGAATAAGGAATTCGTGCGCTCGATCAAGCTCGCGCTCTCTGAGTGCGGATTTGACGAGGGTGCTGTAGGACTTATCACCTCGACCTCTCGCGAGAGCGCGAACGCGCTTATGTCGATGAGAGGACTTGTCGACGTGCTTATCCCTCGCGGCGGCAAGGGACTTATCCGCGCGTGTGTGGAGAACTCCAAGGTGCCTGTTATCGAGACGGGAGCAGGCAACTGCCATCTTTACGTTGATGAGAGCGCAGATCTCGAGAAGGCGTTGAAGATAGCCGTCAACGCAAAGTGCTCGCGCCCCTCGGTCTGCAACGCGATCGAGACGGTGCTCGTTCACCGCGCGGTAGCAGAGAAGTTTTTGCCGATGCTCAAGAGCGCGTTTGACGGATATAGCGTGGAGATCCGCGGCTGTGCCGACTCCTGCGAGATACTTGAGGGCATAAAGCTCGCCACAGAAGAGGACTTCGAGACCGAATTTGACGATTACATTGTCGCGCTCGGCATCGTAGACTCGCTTGACGAGGCGATCGAGCACATCAACAAATACAGCACGGGACACAGCGAGGCGATCGTTACCGAGAATATGAAGTCTGCCGACCGTTTCCAGAACGAGATCGACTCGGTTGCCGTCTACGTCAACGCGTCCACAAGATTTACCGACGGCGGTGAGTTCGGCTTTGGCGCGGAGATCGGCATCTCGACTCAGAAGCTCCACGTTCGCGGACCTATGGGACTTTACGCGCTCACGACCGAGAAATATCTCGTCACTGGCGACGGCGCGGTCAGATAAGGAGAGGCTATGGCAAAACTTATTATAGCGTCCGACGTTCACGGAGACGCAGAGACCTGCGAAAGACTCGTCGAGATCTACCGCGAGAGCGGCGCGGAGAGACTCGTTCTGCTCGGCGACCTGCTATATCACGGACCTCGCAACGATCTGCCTGCAGGCTATGCGCCGAAGAATGTGATCGAGCTGCTCAATGCGCTCAAGGACGATATCCTCGCGGTGCGCGGCAACTGCGACACCGAGGTCGACCAGATGGTGCTAAATTTCCCGATACTCGCGGACTACGCGTATATTTCGGTCGACGGACTGCGCATTTTTGCAACCCACGGACATAATTTCAACACAACAAAGCTTCCGCCGCTCGCCAATGGCGACATCCTGCTCCACGGACACACGCACGTGCCGGTGGTCGAGGAGTTCGGAGAGGGGAACTACTATATCAACCCGGGCTCGCTTTCGATACCCAAGGAAAGCTCGCCGAAGAGCTATATTCTCTACGAGGATCGTAAATTTTCCTTCCGCACGCTTGATGGCGAGGAATACAAGAGCTTCTGCTTTTAAAAAGGAGTAAAAAATGATAGTTGCAAATATAAATTCCAAGGATCTTGAATGCTACGCGTCGCTTCATCCGCAATTTGCAAAAGCCTTTGACGAGATGAAGAGAATACTTGCCGAGGGCGCAGAGGACGGAAAAATAGTTCTCGACGGCGACAGCCTTTTTATCAATGTGCAGTCCTATACCTCGAAGCCCGAGAGCGATTGCGGCTTTGAAGCGCACAAGAAGTACATAGATATCCAGCTCATTCTCGAGGGAGAGGAGATCATCGGATACGAGAGCGCGGATAAGCTCACGCTCACAAAGGAATACGACGAGAGCGCGGATTATATGCTCTACGCGCTGAATGGCGACTACGACAAGATCAGACTTACGCGCGGCGATTTTGTCATTCTCTTTACAGAAGAGCCCCACGCGCCCGCCATCGCCGCAGATGCCCCCACACCCGTCAGAAAAGCAGTGGTCAAGGTGCTTTCAAACTAATAAACTAATAAACCAATGAAAAGAGCAGAGAACCTAAAAATTCTCTGCTTTTTATATTTATGCTCTCTTTATATCGCCGCCGCACGTTTGTCTGTTGACGGAACATAAAAATTATATCAAACTTGTAGGGACCGTGCGTCCCTGCAACAAGTTGCCGGCGGTCCAAGGTCGTATCGGTCACCGCCGCGCATTTGTCTGTTGCCCAAAAGCGCGATTTACAGAAGCCTTCTCTTGTGAGAGAGCATGTCGCGAAGCGACTGTCGAGTTTTCTACGAAAACGTCGAGTGTCAGACAAACGGAGCTTGCGGAGTGCAGGCTGACGGATGAGTAGGGTGTGAAAAGGCGTACCGCCGCACATCCGTCCGTCGCCGAGACATAAATTTACAACCAAATTTGTAGGGACCGTGCGGCCCTGCAACAAGGTGCCGGCGGTCCAATGTCGTGTCGGTTACAAATTGTATATCCGTTTGCTATCAAAATAAAGGCAACATACGGAAACGAAATATTTATCTTTTGTTTTAGGACCGCCGAGGACGTCGGTCCCTACAAGTTTGATATAATTTTTATGTTTCGTCAACAGCCAAACGCACGGTTCTGCCAATTTTGCATTTTGCATTCTGTATTTTCTGCATCAAACGACGCTGGAAGAACTTACCGCTTGAATTATCTGTGAAAATCGTGTATAATTGAAGTACCGAAGAAAAAGGAGGTAAAAAAATTAAAAAAAGCAGAAAGGAGAAAAAATATGAAGAAAAAAAGGATTTTCGGCAAGCTGATCTTAGCCTTTGCCACGGCATCGCTCTTTTGCCTGATGCTCTCGCTGTCGGTCTCAGCGGCGCAAAAATATAACTTTCCCGAGGGAGCGGCGGACGTGAATATCACGCTGAACTCGCGCGCGGTGCTCGACGGTGAGGCGGCGATAATAGATTCGGTCACCTACGTGCCGCTCAGGAGTTTTTCCGAGCTATGCGGTGCGGATAGCGTGAGTTGGGATGCGTCCACTCGCACGGCTACTGTCAAAAAGTACAATCTCGTAGCGAAGATATCCGACAGAAAAAATTACATCGAGGCTAACGGACGCTACATATATCTGATCGCACCCGTGAAAAATATAGACGATAGGCTGTTTGTTCCGATAAGACCGATCTCGCTGATCTTCTCGCTTGATGTGAATTGGAATTCAGATAGTCGCACAGTTGTGCTGAAAAATACAACTAAAGTCTTTAAATCCGCCAAGGAAGTCTATAACGAAAATGACCTTTATTGGCTCTCTCGCATCATAAATGCAGAGGCAGGCGGCGAGTCGCTGATGGGCAAGATAGCCGTCGGAAACGTCGTGATCAACCGAAAGAACAGCCGTTCCTTCCCGAACAGCATCTACGGCGTTATCTTCGACCGAAAATACGGCACTCAGTTCTCACCCGTCGCTATCGGTACTATCTACAAGACCCCCAACGCCGAGAGCGTTATAGCCGCTAAGATCTGCCTTGAGGGCTATTCTGTCTCGGACGAGATCCTCTATTTTATGAACCCCCGTCTCGCTACGTCGAATTGGATCTCCAAAAACCGCCCCTTCGCCTTCAGAATAGGCAATCATAATTTCTATAAGTGAGAGAAATTAGGGACGAGTTTTTGCCACTTTCTTTCGTAGAAAGTGGCGCAAAGAACTTGAATGGGGGGTTGGTATAGGGGTTGATAGAACCCATATGCCTGCCTCGATCGTGATTTGGGCTATCTGTGAGGATAGCGACATCACAGTTCGTTAATTCAATAAAAATGCGAGGAAGAAACCCGTGGACAGCAGGCTACCACGGGTTTCTTTTTTATCTTTTTTATTATGAAGAGTGAGATATAGATCTTTTTTTGGTCTGTCAATCAAACGAAAAAAATTTATATATGCCGGTAGGGCGGGGGTTTACTCCCGCCGAAGTCGTTACGGTTACAAAATGCACTTTTGTTTGTTATCTAAACAATAAATCTATATCAATTCTGTAGGGACCGACGTCCCCGGCGGTCCAATGTCGTAATGGTTACCGCCGGACATCCGTCTGCCATCTTTTTTGCACGACTAAAAGAAACAAAAGCCTCTCCTTGAGGAGAGGTGGAC
>JAFTKL010000094.1 GCA_017453285.1 Clostridia bacterium
GATCAGCGGTATGCTGAAGAAGATCGGCAAGGAAGCCGTCTTTGTGGACGGCCTGCGGGTCACCGACGAGGAGACCGTGGATATCGTCCAGATGGTCCTGGCCGGTAAGATCAATAAGACCCTGGTCAAGCTGCTGGAAAGCAAGGGCGGCAAGGCTATCGGTCTTTGCGGAATTGACGGACATATGATCAAGGCAGAGGTCAAGAAAGCAGAGCTCGGATTTGTCGGCGAGATCACCGATGTCAACGTAGAGCCTATTCTTGACGTGCTTGAAAAGGGCTATATTCCCGTCGTCTCGACCGTAGGATACGATGACGAGGGCAATAGCTACAACATCAACGCAGACACTGCGGCGGCGAGAATTGCAGGTCAGCTCAAGTGTGAGAGCCTTATTTCTATGACCGACATCGCGGGAATTCTTCGCGACAAGGACGATCCTTCAACTCTTATCCCAAAGATCTACGTCAGCGAGGCACCTCAGCTTATTGCAGAGGGAATTATCTCGGGCGGAATGATCCCCAAGATAGAATGTTGCATTGAGGCTATTCGTCGCGGTGTAAAGAAGGTGTTCGTCATAGACGGCAGAATACCTCACGCAATTCTGATAGAAACTCTTACCGATGAAGGTATCGGAACTATGTTTGTAACGGGAGACTCCTACAATGACTATCAGAGAAATTGATAAAGAATACGTAGCCAATACTTACGCGCGCTTTCCGCTCTGTCTTGTCAGAGGCAAAGGCTCGCTCGTGTACGACGAGGACGGCAAGGAATACATAGATCTCGGCACGGGAATTGCCGTAAATACCTTTGGATATTCGGACGACGAATGGGTGAGTGCTGTGACCGAGCAGCTCGGCGCGATTCAGCATACCTCAAATCTCTATTACAGCAAGCCCTGCGCTATGCTTGCAAAGACTCTTTGTGAGCGTACGGGAATGAGCAAGGTGTTTTTCTCAAACTCGGGTGCTGAGGCAAACGAGTGCGCTATCAAGGTCGCACGAAAATACGGAGAGAACACGAAGGGCGCGGAATACACAACGATAATCACGCTCAAGGACAGCTTTCACGGAAGAACGATAACTACACTTGCGGCGACCGGACAGGACGTGTTCCATAAGGATTTCCTGCCGCTCACGGATGGTTTCGTTTATGCTAAGGCTAACGACATTGAGGACGTAAAGCGACTTGCGGCAGAGAATAAGTGCTGTGCGGTTATGTTCGAGGTCGTTCAGGGCGAGGGCGGAGTGCTTCCGCTCAGCGCAGAATTTCTGAAGGGACTTTCAGAGCTTGCCAGGAAGCAGAATTTGCTTTTGATCGCAGACGAAGTACAGTGCGGAAACGGACGAAGCGGCGAGCTTTACGCGTATATGAACTTTGATATCACTCCCGACATCGTAAGCACGGCTAAAGGCCTTGCGGGCGGATTGCCGCTTGGCGCTACCTTGCTTGGCGATAAGGTCAAGGACGTTCTTGGCGCGGGAATGCACGGCTCGACCTTCGGGGGTAATCCGATATGCTCGGCGGCGGCACTCAACGTGCTCTCAAGAATTGACGACAAGCTCTTGAGTGAAGTCAGAGCAAAGAGCAAATATATCTTCGATCAGCTAAGCGGATCGAAGGGAGTTATCAGCGTAAGCGGTCTTGGACTTATGATAGGCGTGGAGACTGAGCGTCCCGCCGCAGAGGTCATCGCAGAATGTCAGGACAGGGGCGTTCTCGTTATCAAGGCCAAGCAGAAGGTCAGACTTCTGCCTGCGCTCAATATTGAGCAAGAACAGCTCGAAAAAGCAATTAAAATTATCAAGGAGGCGTGCGCCGGATGAAGCATCTTTTAAAGCTTATGGATCTTTCTGAGAAGGAGATCATTGAAATACTCAACCTTGCGGACCAGCTCAAATACGAAAAGAAGAACGGTATCGAGCATCACATTCTCAATGGCAAGTCGCTTGGACTTATCTTTGAAAAATCCTCTAAGAGAACCCGCGTTTCCTTTTAGGTCGGTATGTACGATCTTGGTGGAACTGCGCTCTTTCTCAGCTCCCGCGATCTTCAGATCGGCAGAGGCGAGCCCGTTCAGGATACCGCGCGCGTGCTCTCGAGATATCTTGACGGAATTATGATCAGAACCTTTGATCAGTCCGAGGTCGAGGATCTTGCAAAATACGGCTCTATTCCGATAATCAACGGTCTTACCGACTATTGTCATCCTTGCCAAGTGCTTGCAGACCTTATGACAATTCGCGAGCATAAGGGTGTGCTCAAGGGCAAGAAGCTTTGCTATATCGGCGACGGAAACAATATGACCAACTCGCTTATCGTCGGCGGTATCAAGATGGGTATGGAGGTATCGGTCGCTTGCCCCAAGGGTTATGAGCCCGATGCTGAACTTATGAAGTGGGCGGCAGAGAATGGCAAGTTCACTTGCACAGAGAGCGTGCTTGAGGCGGCAAAGGATGCCGACGTGCTCTATACTGACGTATGGGCTTCTATGGGTCAGGAGGCTGAGGCGGAGGAGAGAAAGAAGATATTCAAGGGATATCAGATCAACTCCGACGTTATGGCAGTTGCACACGCAGAAGCTATGGTAATGCATTGTCTGCCTGCACACAGAGGCGAGGAGATCACGGATGACGTTCTCGAGGCTCACGCAGATGAGATATTCGACGAGGCAGAGAACAGACTCCACGCGCAGAAGGCAGTACTCGTCAAGTGTATGCTTGACTAATTTTACCAATCAAAGGCTTGAAAGTAAATTTCAAGCCTTTTGTATTGACAAAAGAGAGAGATTAATATATAATATTCGATGATAAAACTCAAAGGAAGCAATATTATGGAAAGCATCAGAGAATTATATAAAATAGGCAGAGGTCCGAGCAGCTCGCATACTATGGGACCATACAAGGCGGCGCAGAGCTTTAAGAATAAATATCCCGACGCAGACAGATACGTGGTAACTCTGCTCGGCTCGCTCGCTATGACGGGATCGGGACATATGACCGATGTGGTTATCCGCGAGGCGTTCGATCCCAAGCCTTGCGAGGTAATATTCGACAAGACATCTCCTACCGATTTTCACCCTAACACGATGTATCTTTGTGCGTATAAGGGTGAAAAAGAGCTTGGTCGTGACACCGTATACAGTATCGGCGGCGGAAGTATTCTTCGAGACGGTGAAGGAAGCCTTGAGACACCGCAGATCTATCCGCACAACAGCTTTGCAGAGATCGCGGACTACTGCAACCGCCACAATGTGCGTATTCCCGATTACGTCGAAATGATCGAAGGAAATGGAATATGGGATTACCTTGCGAGAATATGGACCACGATGAAAAAGAGCGTTGAGGTCGGACTTTGCACAGAGGGAACTCTCGGCGGCGGACTTAACGTAATGCGCAAGGCAAGAGTTCTGTTTCAGCAGAGACATATTGACGAATCGGCACAAACGCGCGAGAACAGAATAGTTTGTGCATATGCGTTTGCTGTCAGCGAGCAGAATGCAGGCGGCGGCGAGATCGTGACCGCGCCTACCTGCGGTAGCTGTGGAGTTTTGCCGTCGGTGCTTAAATATATGCAGGATCAGAAGCATTTCAACGACGAGCAGATCATCAGGGCACTCGCTACGGGCGGTGTGATCGGTAACTTAATCAAGAAAAACGCGTCTATCAGCGGCGCGGAGTGCGGATGTCAGGCAGAGATAGGAAGTGCGTGCTCAATGGCTGCCGCGGCACTCGGAGAGCTTTTCGAGATGGGAATTGCGCAGATCGAATATGCGGCTGAGGTCGCTATGGAGCATCACCTTGGACTTACCTGTGACCCGGTCGACGGACTCGTGCAGATCCCGTGCATTGAGAGAAATGCAGTTGCGGCTATGAGAGCGATAAACGCGCTCAGCCTTGCAAATTTCCTCGCTCCGCTGAGCAAGGTGTCCTTCGATACGGTCGTCAAAACGATGTATGAAACCGGCAAGCACCTCCAGAGTGAATACAGAGAAACCTCAACGGGCGGACTTGCAAAGTATTACATTAAATAAGCTTTGCCGTACGAGCGGGATTGTTGTACAATGTGTACAATAAATTCCGCTCGCTTTATTATATTTATTGAACATATTTAAACAAATTGCACTAATCCGTTAAAAAAATAACAACTTTCTATTGACAAGAGCTTTTCGATATGTTATAATGCATTTAAAGAGCATTCAAAATTCTACTTTAACGTAATATATTATCGGAGAGGAACGAAAAAATGAACTACAAAATAGTAGACAGTGTTGAGAAGCTTAATGAAGCAATCGCTCGCGTAAGAGCGGCACAGAAGGTATTTGCAACCTATACTCAGGAGCAGGTTGACAAGATCTTCTTGGCAGCGGCATCTGCCGCAGACAAGGCAAGAATCTCTCTTGCAAAGCTCGCGGTTGAGGAAACCGGAATGGGCATCGTAGAGGACAAGGTAATCAAGAACCA
>JAFTKL010000095.1 GCA_017453285.1 Clostridia bacterium
AGGAATGTTTCGGCTACAGACCAAATAAAAATCTATATCTCGCTCTTCACAATAAAAAAGAAACCCGTGGTAGCCTGCTGTCCACGGGTTTCTACATCGCTATTGAATTAAATAAACGATCGGGAATATCGCTTTGATTTACAATATCCCAAACTCTCTTAGAGAATATTGGCTCGAGTTACGTACAAACCCTTGACCAACCCCCATTCAAGTTCTTTGGCTCCACCTTTCTCGAAAGAAAGGTGGAAACGCGTCCTATTACTGCTTCAAGCTAACTATTACTCAGCTTCCTCGTCCTCAGTCGCGAAGGAGTTACCTGCTTCGGGGCGCATGGTGGGGAAGAGAAGGACGTCACGGATAGATGCGGAGTCGGTGAGGAGCATAACGAGTCTGTCTACACCGAAGCCAAGTCCGCCCGTGGGGGGAAGACCGTGCTCGAGCGCCATAATATAGTCGTAGTCGACCTGTGCGTTGGTGTTGGGATCGAGAGCCTTGCGGTCAGCGATCTGCTTTTCAAATCTCGCCTTCTGGTCGATCGGGTCGTTAAGCTCGGAGAACGCGTTACCAAACTCGGTAGCGTTGATAAAGTACTCAAATCTCTCGGTGAACGCGGGATCGGTGGGCTTGCGCTTAGCGAGGGGCGAGTTCTCAACGGGGTAATCGTAGATAAAGGTAGGCTGAATGAGGTTCTCCTCGACGAACGCGTCGAAGAACTCAACGAGGATCGCGCCCTTTGTTGGGATCTCGGGAAGCTCAACGTGCTTCTCCTTAGCGATCGCGATAGCCTCTTCGTCGGTCTTGATCTCGGCAAAGTCAACGCCCGAATACTTCTTGACCGCCTCGATCATAGTGAGTCTTTCCCAATGTCCGAGGTCGATCTCCTTGCCCTGATAGTTGATCACGGTAGTGCCGCAGACCTCGACTACGAGCTTCTTCATCATCTCCTCAACGAGATCCATCATTCCGTGGAAGTCGGTATAAGCCTGATAAAGCTCGATAGAAGTAAACTCGGGGTTGTGCTTGGTGTCCATACCTTCGTTACGGAAGATACGACCAACCTCGTATACCTTCTCAAAGCCGCCGACGATAAGGCGCTTCAAGAAGAGCTCGGTCTCGATACGGAGAACCATATCGATGTCAAGTGTGTTGTGGTGAGTAAGGAAGGGGCGGGCGGACGCGCCGATCTCGACCGTCTGGAGAATAGGAGTATCGACTTCAAGGAAGCCCTTCTCGTTGAGGAAGGAGCGCAGGAAGTTGATGATCTTGCTTCTCATAACGAAGGTCTGGCGGACGTCAGCGTTCATAATGAGGTCGACCTCACGGTGACGGTACTTAGCGTCGATGTCCTTCAGACCCTTGAACTTCTCGGGGAGCGGACGGAGAGCCTTTGCGAGCATCTCAAAGTGGGTAGCGTGTACCGATACCTCGCCGCTGTTGGTCTTGAAAACGATGCCGCGAACGCCGACAATATCACCGATATCGAAGTCCTTCTTGAAGGATGCGTAGTCCTCCTCACCGATGTCGTCTCTCTTGACGTACACCTGGATCTCGCCGTTTCTGTCTGCAATATGTGTAAAGGAAGCCTTGCCCATAATTCTGCGCGACATAAGTCTGCCGGCAATAGCTACTTCCTTGCCCTCAAGTGCGTCGTAGTTCTCCTTGATCTCGTCGGAGTGCGCGCTTACGTCAAAGAGCGTCTTTTCAAAGGGGTTCTTGCCCTCTTCAACGAGCTTCTGGAGCTTTGCTCTGCGCACCTGCTCCTGCTCGGAAAGGTTTACGTTGATTTCACTCATTTTTTATCTCCTGATACTGTGTAGTAATTTTATCGCGAATATTATACTATATTTTTTATTTCTTGTCAAGGATTATTTGAGCACCAGCTCGTCTGCGTAGAGAAATTCGTGTGCGTCGATCAGCGAGCCGGTAGGAATTTCGGCGGACGCACCGCAATTTTTGCAGGTGACTCTGATCGCGTTTTCGATAAATTCTATCTCGTAGTCGCCTTCGTTCTCGCTTTCGGGACAGTTGCATCTGATTCTGCCCTCTGCGTCGAGCTCCTTGATCATATAGGTCACGATCGCCTCGACCTCGGGATCGCTCATATTCTGCTCGCCGTGGAGTGCGTCGAAGCTGTCGATGCCGTTCTCCTCGAGCAGATCGAGCAGCTCAAGCTCGCTGCGCGAGAGCTCCGCCTTGACCTTGTTGGTCTCGCCCATAACGGCGATGTTCATTCCCGAGTAGGGGCAGGGGAGCGCGAAAAGATCCTTGCCAAAGAAAACCGAGGTATTGACGGTGAAGTGATGGGGATTGGGGCAGAAGAGGCAGGGAACTGTGAAGCGGACCTTCGAGTCCTTGGTGTAGACTAAGGACATCTCGCTCTCGCCGCAGTCGCATTTGAGCTTTATCATATCTGCCGAAAGATTGAATAGACCGACCACGCTCATAACTCCCGCTCCGCATCGCGGACAGCGGTAAGCAACGGTGGTCTGCTTGGGATCAAGTACCATAATTACCTCACTAAAATCTCAAATTGCCCGTGTGCCTTGATACGACACACGGGCGTATTGTTTTGGATTACTTACCAACTCTGCCCATAACACCGTCCTTGACGATGATAGAGGGGGTGTACTTCTCGGTAATTCTATCCTGCTCGGCGGTTACGTCGTCAGCAAGAAGAGCATACTTTACGCTTGCCTGCCAAGCCTTAAGCTCGCCTACTTCCTCGAAGTATGCAAGAATGTAGGAGGAGGTGCCTACGAGGATAGGAGTAGAGGTGAACTCACCCTTTACTCTGCCGTCGTGGAACATCCACTCATCGAACTCGTCGCTACCCATCTGACCCTTGGTGTAATCGGTAAGCTCGCTGGAGGTGCCTGCGCCTGCAGTTTCGGCAACCTTGAGGAATGCCTCCATATCTACGCTTGAGAGCTTAGCGAGCTCTGCGATAGCATTCTCGGCAGCAGCCTTGGTAGTGAATACCATATAAGCACCGTTGCGAATAAGGTCTTCGTTGATGTATCTGGGCTTGACCATGCAGTATACGTTTGCGGTGAAGTACTTCTTGTCGACCTTGACCTCGGCGCCGTTCTCGCCGTCACCTTCGTCGATGACAACAGAGTCGTTTGCCTTGCGGTCATCAGCGAAGAGCCACTTCATGTCCTCGTCCTCTTCCTCGTCCTCAGCAGGAGCGGTGTAGGTGGACTTTTCATTGAGAATGTATTTTTCCTCAGAGATGAGGTCGGAGTAGAGCTCTTCCTTGAGCTTCTTCTGGAACTCGCCGTATTCCTTGGTTATTACGACGCCGTAAGCCATATATTCTTCACCCTTCTCGACTACTTCGTCTTTAGCGGTGTCCTTTCTGTCCTCTGCGAGAAGTTCCTCGAAGAGATTACGGATCATAGCTTCCTTGATAGTTTTAAGATCCTCAGCGGAGGGGAGCTTAGATTCCTCAAGCTTCTGCTTTTCCTTGAGATCGTCGAAGATATCCTGATATTCGTCCTCGAGGTAGAAGGTAAGAGCGGTCTTGATGAACTCATTCTTATCGGTTACCTTGGAGAGTGCCTCTGCTCTCTCTGCAGCCTCTGCGATCTGCTTCTTATATTCAGCGAGGATCTCGTCCTTGTGATCCTCTTCCTTTGCGTCCTCACCGATGCCGGCAAGAACCTCCTTGGAAACGGTTGCGTATCTTACGTCGAACGCGTAGTTGAGGTAGTCAACGAGATCGTATTCCTTGGGATTAGCGGTGTATTCCTCTGTAATTCTGTCAACAGTGATAGCTGCGGTAAGCTCGTCCTGAATCTCGAGCTGTACCTTGGATGCGAGAGTCATAAGCTCGAGTGCATCCTCAACGTCACCCTTCTTGACACCCTCACCGAATGCGGTAGAGATGCAAGCAGCCTCGGACATATTGTAGTAGACTTCGCTGGAGTAACGGATAGAGAGAATGAGAGTCTGGATATTAGCCTCAATGCTCTCCTTGTCAGCATCGTCAAGAACGATGTTGCGTGCGTTAGCCTCTTCGCAGTAGACGAGGACGGTCTTAGCGTTTGCGATCGCCTTGTCCATAAAGAAATCGTGCCAGGTCTTGTCATTATAGTTAGGAGCAAGAACAGAGTCGTACTGACCTGCGCCGATCACCTGCTCGTCAAGCACAAGATTTGCATTCGTGCTGCTGTTGAGCGAGCAGTAGTTCTTGAGGCTTGTGTAAGTAGTGTCGGATACGAAGGTACTGTACGCGGAATGATAGAAATAATCCATCATATTCTGGTTGATGGAGAAGTTGTCTGTCTCCATAGCAGTGCTCATTCTCGGAATAAAACCGGTAGAGTTAACGAGCGAGACGATGCAAACGAGTGCTACGATGACAACCGTTGCGATAACGATAGCCGAAAGCACCCAAGAGGGCATTCCCGCGGTCTTCTTATTATTTTTTGAAATTTTCATTTTTCCCATGTTGGGTTCCACCTTTGTTTTTTATTTTTATTTGTTACAAAAGATACACCTATATATTATACAACGAGTGCGTTATGAATTGGTGAATTTTCTTTGAACAATATATGAATTTATTCATAAATCGGGGTGATATCGCGTTTTTATCCCTTACATATTCATAATTACGGGCAGGATCATCGGTTTTCTGCCTGTTTTTGAGTAAAGGAATTTGGTCAGATCGTCGCGGAGCGCGTTCTTGAGCTCGATGCGATCGGATCTTGAGCCCTCGAGAGATTTGCAGATAACGTCTGTGGAGATCTGTCTGATCTCGTCCATCAGCTCTTCAGCCTCGCGAACGTATACAAATCCGCGCGAGACCACGTCGGGACCCGAGAGAAGCAGACCTGCCTCTGCGTCGACCGAAGCGACCACGATTATGATGCCGTCCTGCGAGAGATGCTTTCTGTCGCGAAGTACGATGTTTCCGACGTCGCCGACTCCGTAGCCGTCGACAAGTATTTTGCCCGACGGAACGGTTCCTGCAAAGCGCGCACCGCTCTTGTCGATCTCAAGCACCTTGCCGATTTCCGAGATGAATACGTTGCGCTCGGGTATTCCCATATCAAGCGCGAGCTCGCGGTTTGCGGCGAGGTGTCTGTACTCTCCGTGGATGGGCATAAAGTATTTGGGCTTGAGGAGTGCCATCAGGAGCTTGAGCTCCTCGCGGCACGCGTGTCCCGACACGTGAACCTCGACCGAGTGGTCGTGGATGACGGTAACGCCGTTCTTTGTCAGCTCGTTGATTATTCTGCCGACCAGCTTCTCGTTTCCGGGGATCGCGCTCGAGGAGAGCACGACGAGATCCGAGCGACCGAGCGAGACCTGAGCGTGATCCGAGAACGCCATTCTATAGAGCGCGGACATCGGCTCGCCTTGGCTACCCGTGGTGATGAGCGTCAGCTCCTCGGGCTTGAAGCGTTTGATCTCGCTGATGTCGATCAGCACGCCCTCGGGCACGTTCATATATCCGAGCTCGACGGCTGCACCGACGATGTTGAGCATGCTTCGTCCCGTGACCGCGACTCGCCTGCCGTGGCGCGCGGAAACGTCGATTATCTGCTGAACGCGGTGAACGTTCGACGAGAATGTCGCGATGATTATTCGCTTGTCGGGGTTGGTGTTGAAGATGTATTCAAGCGATCTGCCGACAGTCTTCTCAGAGGGGGTAAATCCGGGACGCTCAGCGTTGGTCGACTCGCACATCAGCATCAGCACGCCCTTCTTGCCGAGCTCGCCGAGGCGCGTGAGGTTCATCATATCGCCGTCGATGGGGGTGATGTCGAGCTTGAAGTCGCCCGTGTGGAGAATTATTCCTTGCGGAGTTGTGATCGCAAGACAGCAGGCGTCTGCGATCGAGTGGTTGACGTGGATGAACTCTACCGAGAGCTCGCCCACCTTGACGACGTCACCCGCCTTGACGCAGTTGAGTCTGGGCTCGTAGGGAAGCACGTGCTCAGAGAGCTTGTGCTCGAGAATTCCGAGCGTGAGCTTTGTCGCATAGACGGGAGGGCTGATCTGGCGCAGCACGTAGGGAAGCGCGCCGATGTGGTCCTCGTGACCGTGGGTTATGAAGATACCGCGGATGCGGTCCTCGTTTTCCTCAAGGTAGCTGATGTCGGGAATGACGAGGTCGACGCCGAGCATATCCTCGTCGGGAAATGCGAGTCCGCAGTCGACGATGATTATGTCCTCGCCGTATTCAATTACCGTCAGATTTTTTCCTATTTCGCCAATACCGCCGAGGGGTATTATGCGAAGCTTTGATTTTTCTTTTTTTGGCATGTAAGCTCCTGTTCTTTTTCCGCATATGGCGGAAAAGTGGTTTATAGATCGAATATAAGTAAAATAAATAAATATGTAGGCTTGCGCTCAGAGGCGTAAGAGGGCATAGTGCGCCCATAGATGAAACAGACGTAACGAAAGAACGCGCGCAGAAGCGCACCGCAACAGCGTGACGGCGCGACAAATCTGTCCTTGACGGTCGCCAGCACCGCTCCCTGACGAGCACCAAGAACAGTATATTCGATTTTACTCGCCTATATTATATCACAAATATGTGCGGATGTCAAGAGAGTTAGTTTGGAGTAGGGTTTTTCTGTTCTTTTCTTTCGAGAAAAGAACCAAAAGAACTTGAATGGGGTGTTGGTATAGAGTTTGATAGAACCGATATGCCTGCCTCGTTCGTGATTTGGGATGTCTGTAAGGGTAGCGACATAACAGACGGCACTTTTGTTAAAATGCGAGGTGGAAACACGCGGACCGTACCTCCCGCGTGTTTCTTTTTTTATTGTGAAGAGTGAGATATAGATCTTTGTTTGGTCTGTTAATCAAACGAAAAAATTTTATATCTGCCGGTAGGGCGGGGGTTTACTCCCGCCGATGTCGTTACGGTTACAAAATGCACTTCCGTCTGTTATCTAAACAATAAATCTATATCAAACCTGTAGGGACCGACGTCCCCGGCGGTCCAAGCTCGTATCGGTTATAAAATGCACATCCGTCTGTTATCTATAACAAAACAACAAACGTAAAAGATATATATTCTTTTTGTTTTAGGACCGCCGGCAACTTGTTGCGCAACAAGTTGCATGGACGCACGGTCCCTACAAATTTTATAGAAATTTTTCGTTTCGCAACAGACGGATGTGCTACGGTGACCGATACGACCTCGGACGACCACATGGCAAGCCTGCAAGTTTTCTTCGAAAACATTGTGGTCGCCCCTACAATCAAATAATAAAGCGCGGCTGTGACCGATATTTTCGGGAGGGACAAGTTATTACCTAAGCCACAGCAGAACGACTAAGTGATACGGAGACGATCCCTGATCTCTCCCTTTAAATCCCTTCAGCAAGTTCTTTGGCTCCACCTTTCTACAAAGAAAGGTGGAAAAATACAAAACTTCAACTAACTTCTTCACATACTAAATCACCATCAGCACTCCTGCGAGCACGGTGAGGGCGGCAAATATCTTTTTGAGCGCGCGCGAAGAGAGCTTATCGGTGATGACTGCGCCGAGAATTCCGCCTATCGCCGCGCCGAGAAGCAGAAGTGCGTAATCTGCACCCAGAAATCCGTCGGGGATATTTCCCCCGAGCGCGTAGGTCGAGAGCGTGAGCAGCGAGAGCGGCAGCATAACGCAGAGCGCGTTTGCGTACAGCGACTGTCGGCTGTCCTCGTCGTCGGGCAGAGCGGCGGACAGCGCGAGGACTATCACGATCCCGCCGCCCGCGCCGAGAAGTCCGTTGCAAAGCCCTGCAATCAGTCCGCCGATCGCGACTATCGCGACCTTTTTGCCGCCGAAGTCTCCCAAAAACGCCCCCGCTTTGCCAAAATTCACGTTCATTTCGTCATTTTCCTCCAAAATATGCAAAAGTTTAACAAAACGACACATCAAAACGATCAAAAAAACTTGAAAAATTCTTCGTTTTATGTTATAATGTATTATCTGTAATTATGTCCATTTTTTGATATATGATACTTATTTAGATAGAATTTCACTCAAGGAGGCAAAAATGGCAAAAAACAAGAACACTCAAAAGAACGTCAAGGTCGCCAAAAAGGTGGCTAAAAAGCTCACGCCTACGGCGGCACAGCGCAAAAAGATATATCGCAGGAGCGGATTACACAAGGCAATGCCGTATCTGTCAATGCTCTTCGCGCTCATACTTGCCATATGCTTCATCATTGTACGGGTTGCCGAGGTAGAGGACGGTGCAGGTGTGGTCGGAAACTATATTCAGCTCTTTTTCTGCGGTCTGCTCGGCGGAGCGGCATTCCTGCTCCCGTTGCTCTTCGGCTATCTCGGAGTTATCTGGTGTATCTTCCACGTGACCTACAAGCCTGCCGATGCGCGCGAGGGCAGTGCGGTCTACGACGAATACAAGCGTGCGCGCCGCAGAATAGTTTCACGATCGATACTTTCTTCGGTCGCGGTAGTTCTTGTCTCTGTGATCCTCGGCGTATTTGAGGACCCGAGATCGCTCGATATGATCGACGTATGGGAGAGCGCGGCAGAGGATCTCGCAGGCGGCGGATTTATCGGCGCGCCTATCGCGTATCTGCTGACGATCGCGTTCGAGCCGGTCATCTCGCTCATTCTTCTCTTTATCATTCTCGCGGTGGTCATCCTCTTCGCTATAGGAATTACCCCCGACTACATAATCACACAGATCAGAATTCGCCGTCAGATGCGCGAGGAGAACATCGACTTTGACGACGAATACGATGCAAAAAAGATCGAAGCACTCAGACAGAAGGAACTCGAGAGAGCAAAGAAAAAGCGTCAAAAGCAGCTTGAGGCTGCAAGGCGCGAGGAGGTAAGACGGCAGGCTGAGCGCGAGATGGAGCTTCAGCCGCTCAACACCACGCTTGCCGAGCCCGAAAGACCGAAGCCTGCACGCAAGAAAGCACCTGCGGCGGTTGCCGTTGAAGCACCCGCGGTGGACGAGCTTGTTGAGGATCTTCCCACAGAGAACGCAGAGCCCGAGATCGCAGAGCCTGCGATGCAGGAGCTTGAGCTCACCGATGCCGACGCACCGCCCGCAAAGGCAGAGCCCGGGTATATTTCTCCCGCAGAGAGCCACGACTACGGTGCGGACGATCTGCTTGACAGCACCGCAAACGTCAACTCGCTTGACGATATACTCAATGAGGCGACTCGCGAGAGTGCGCCGAAAAAGAGAAGCACCCCTGCTCCCACTCCGCTCGAGCTTGGTGAGATAAGCAAAGAGACGCTTGAGGAGGATATGGCAGAGGTCGTTCCCGAGGACAAGAACGGCGAGGAAGAGGAGGATCTTGTAACTCCTTACGTATTCCCGCCCGTAGATATGCTCGCACCCAACCAGAACCCCGCCGATACCGAGAGAGACAAGGAGCTTCGCGAGACGGCAAATCTGCTTCAGCAGACGCTCAAGAGCTTCAGAGTCGATATCGAGGGAATTCAGTACTCGCGCGGACCTACGATCACGCGCTACGAGCTCAAGCCCGCAGTCGGAACGAGAGTCCGTTCGATCGCGAACCTCGTAGACGATATCGCGCTCAGCCTCGCGACCTCGGGAGTTCGTATCGAAGCGCCTATTCCCAACAAGGCTGCCGTCGGTATCGAGGTCCCCAACCGCGTCAGAGCGACGGTCTATCTGCGTGACCTTATCGAGCACGAGAAGTTCACCGAGGCTAAGAGCAAGCTGACATCCTGTCTCGGTATGGACGTAGGCGGCAACCCGATCTATTTCGATATCGCGAAGATGCCCCACCTGCTTATCGCGGGTGCTACCGGTATGGGTAAGTCGGTCTGCATCAACTCGGTAATCATCAGCCTTCTTTATAAGGCTCGTCCCGAGGACGTAAAGCTCATACTCATTGACCCGAAGAAAGTCGAATTCAATATCTATAAGGACATTCCTCACCTCTATGCTCCTATAGTCAGTGAGCCTAAGAAGGCGGCGGGCGCGCTCGCGTCTGCGGTTGCCGAGATGGAGCGCCGCTTCGAGCTTATCGAGGAGGTCGGAGTCCGCGACATCGGCACGTATAACGCCGTGACCGAGAACGATCCCGAAAAGGAAAAAATGCCTCACATGGTCATCATCATCGACGAGCTTGCCGACCTTATGATGACTGCGCCCGACGACGTCGAGTCCTGCATCTGCCGACTTGCGCAGAAGGCGAGAGCCGCAGGTATCCACATCATCATCGGTACGCAGAGACCGTCGGTTGACGTTATCACGGGTCTTATCAAGGCAAATATCCCCTCGCGTATCGCTTGTACCGTCGCGTCGCAGGTCGACTCGCGTACCATTATCGATATCGCAGGCGCAGAGAAGCTGATCGGCCGCGGAGATATGCTCTTCGCTCCCGTAGGCGCGGCAAAGCCTATGCGTGTTCAGGGCGCGTTCGTAAGTGAAGCCGAGGTCGAGAAGATAGTTTCCTTTATCAAGGCAAACAACTCGGCTGCAAGATACAACAGCGACTTTATAAACAGTATGGAAGAAAACGCGAAGAATTGCGGAATGGGCAAGAAGGGTGGCGGTGCGTCTGCCGATGCCGATATGGGCGGAGGAGATGACGGCGGTGACTCCAAGTTCCACGATGCAGTAAAGCTTGCGATCGAAGAGGGTAAGATCTCTACATCGCTTATGCAGAGAAGACTCGGCGTAGGCTACGGAAGAGCGGCTAAGATCATCGACTCGATGGAAGAGCTCGGCTACGTCTCAAAGCCCGACGGAAACAAGCCGCGCCGCGTGCTTATCACTATGCAGGAATATATGGACCGCTGCGCAAACGGAACGCTCGGCGGCAGTGAAGAATAATTTTTAAAGGAGAGAAAAATGGAAATGAAAATCTTTATGAGATTTCCGGGCAATTGCCCCAAGGCGTTTACGCTCAGCTACGACGACGGTGTTGAGCAGGATCTGAGATTTATCGAGATCTGCAACAAGTACGGACTCAAGTGCACCTTCAACCTCAACGCAGGACTCTACGCACCCGAGGGAACTGTGTATCCCGAGGGAAGAGTTCACCGCAGAATGACTCGCTCGCAGTGCATCGAGGCTTACAAGGGACACGAGGTCGCAACACACGGTTACACTCACCCCTGGCCCGCACAGCTCAGCACGGCTAACGTCTGCTACGAGATCGTAAAGGACCGCGAGACGCTTGAGAACGATTTCGGATATATCGTAAACGGACATGCATACCCTTATGGCAACTACAACGACGCCGTCGTTGAGTGCCTGCGCGACTGCGGAATAGTTTACGCACGTACCACAAAACCTACCGAGAGATTTGATATCCCAACCGATTGGCTCAGACTCCACCCCACCTGCCACCACAATCATCACCGCGTATTTGAGCTCTGTGACAAGTTCGTCGATATGAAGAACGAGCAGCCTCAGCTCTTCTACCTCTGGGGACACACATATGAGTTCGAGGGAGACAACAATTGGGAGAGATTTATCGAGATCGCAGAGAAGATCTCTGGCAAGGAGGACACCTGGTACGCGACCAACATCGAGATCTACAACTACGTTGAAGCTTACCGCGCACTCGTGTTCTCGTCGGATATGAAGAAGATCTACAACCCCACCGCGCTCACCGTTTATTTCACTGTTAACGGAAAGCCGATGTCGATCGCTCCCGGACAGAACGTAAATCTCTAAAAAATAAAAAAAGAAAAAGGACGAAGAATTGAGAAATTCTTCGTCCTTTTTGCTTAGAACTGAGTTTTGAGCTTTTCTACGCAGGATGCACAAACGCGCTTGCCGTTAAAATATACGATATCGTCTGCGCTGTTGCAGAAAACGCAAGCGGGCTGATACTTCTGAAGGATTATCTTATCCTCATCGGTAAATATCTCGATTGCATCCTTTTGCTTGATATCCAGCACTTTTCTGATCTCGATCGGAAGCACGATTCTTCCCAACTCGTCAACCTTACGAACAACTCCGGTGGATTTCATAAAATTCTCCTTTGTGAGTAAAATGATATATGACATATACCTTCATAAAATATTATAAAGGAAATTTTAATCTTTGTCAAGAAGAGATTTATATTTTTTTGTAAAAATAAGTATTTTTTTGTCTTTTTTGGCAGATTGGTTATAAATAGCGGCAGAGAGGGTGAAAATGATAAAAAAAGGAGAATTATTTTGATAAGGGGAGTTAACAAAAGAATAATTGAGGTGAAGATAAACGGGAGTCGGCTGTTTGATCACGCGTGGCTGGTCTTCAAGAACGGAGACGTGGCAAACGAGATGAGTGAGAGGGATATCGTCGCCGAGGCAAACAGAATGATCAGCGAGGTCGGCGCAAAGGAGAAAAAGAAAAGACACCCAATTCTTAAAACGATCGGAATTGTCGCGCTTTGCATTCTTTGCTTCGCCGCAGGCGCGGCGGCAGGAACAATGTTGAAGTGAATTGAAAATGGAAAAGGTAGAATGCAAAATGCAAAGTGCAAAATGCAAAATTGGCGTGATCGCACGTTCGTCTGTTGACAATACAAGAAAATCATATCAAAACCGGGGCGAGATAGATGTTTTTTGTTTATGTTACAGACGGATGTGCATTTTATAATCGAAACGACATCGGCGGGAGTAAACCCCCGCCCTACCGAGAGATAAGGAGTCGATATTTCGGCTACAGGCAAAACA
>JAFTKL010000096.1 GCA_017453285.1 Clostridia bacterium
CATGAGCTGGCCTCTCACGGTTTTCATGAGTTGCTCTTGTTCCTTCTCCCAAGCTTCTTGGAACTGAATACCCTCGGTAATCACCTCGGTGAACTGATCTGTATCCTCACATACATCTTTGAAGCGGATGCCGAAGTCTTCGAGGATATCAAGGTCATCACAGAAGCAGAAGAAACCTCCGGCTTCGCAATCAAAAATCACTCTGCCGATGTTGGGATCGTTTCTGAATGCCTGTCGGAAGGCCGCTTCCCATTCGTAGCCGTTTTCATGAGTCTTCAACCCAAGAGGCGTATTTGTGGGTTCACCAATTGACTTGGCATAGTTGTCGAATGCCGTTTGACAGTAATCCGCATACTGACCGTTCAGCAGGTCAAGCGGAAGGCAGAGAGAAAAAGTTCCGTCATCGTGATCTACGATATAAAACGGTCGGTTTTCTCTGTTGAATTCCTTGATGCGCTTTTCATTTTCCATTTTAATTCGTCCTTTGTACATTATCAGCTCCTTAGAGCCTATGTACAGGAATGAATTTACAGAAAACTCTCGATTTTATTTGTGTCTTGTGATATAATAGTGCTTATAGCCAATATATTGGTCTGTAAGCTAAAGAAACAACCTTGCGGATTCGGCTATTGGAAGCGAATCTTAGCAAGGCTTTTTCTTTGTTTATTGTGTTCCAAAGTTTGTTCCCTCGGATATAGTCTACAGACTATAACTTCGCTTCCACGCTATAGACACACTTTGCTTGAAATGGTATAATTGCTTTAGGAGACATATACCCATACTCTGACCTGTGAAAAAGATATTGAATTGGCACTGTATCGGCTGTCCTCTCCAAAAGCATCTCCTTCACCGAACCAGTCAAGCAATGCGGTTATCTTTGAATAGATCTCATAAGAAAGTAATAAAGAAATAAGATTTCAAATCATGAGAGCGTAAAATTCCAATTTGTCGGAGAGTTTTACTTGAAAGAATATGCCACGGTTCGCCGTGGCTTTTTCTTTGTCTTCAGTGGGGCAATATTTGGGATTCGCTGGTTCGAATCCTTTTGTCGGCTCAATGGATCTATTTCGAAAAAAACTTTTTTAGCGTTTCGTGGGTTCGGATCCTCTCGAAGAAGGGATGGATCTGTTTTGGAAGGTACTATTTGTAAACAATTTGTGATGAGCGTAAAAAACCGGAAGAATTTGAAACCCTGTCGTGGGTTCAAGTTCTTCCGGTCGCTTGCGTTCCGTATTCAGTTCTTGAAAAATCGCATTTTCGGTAGTTCGAATCCTTCGACTCGAAGAAAAATCGAAAATGGATCTATGGAAATCTGAAAAAATTAGGCGCGAAAAAAGCGGAGAAATCTCTCGAAATCTCCGCTTTTCTCGTTTTTTCTCGGTCGGATCTAAATCGACCTAAAGACTTGGCAGGGGCAGAAGGACTTGAACCCATGACACCCAGTTTTGGAGACTGGTGTTCTACCGACTGAACTATACCCCTATGCACATTCGCTATTATACCACATCTTGAGGAGAAATGCAAGAGCTTTTTGAAATTTTTTATATTTTTATTTTCCTTTTTTCTCGTCTTCGGGCAAGTTTGGCGCAAAGATGTCGCTTTTCTATTGAAAATCCTTCCTAAATGGTGTATAATTGTAGCAACAAAGTATTTTGGAGGTCGGATATGGCGTATCTTCACGGAATTGAGAGGGAAGACCTACTCTCGCGCGAGCTCTCGGGACTCCGTCTCGGTCTTATCACCAACCCCTCGGGTGTTGATAAAAATTTGAACTCTACTATAGATATTCTGCGCGAAAAATTTGATCTGCGCGCGCTGTTCTCTCCCGAGCACGGTGTGAGAGGTGACGCGCAAGCGGGCGAGAGGGTAGGGCACTACACCGACGTCCGCTCGGGCCTTCCGGTTTACACGATGTACGGCGATCACTCGGCGGCGTTCGATGCCTTCGCAGAGCTTGACTGCATCGTTTACGACATTCAGGACGTCGGACTGCGCTTCTACACCTACATTTACACGCTGACCGAGGCTATGACCGAGGCGGCAAAGCGCGGTATTCGCGTCGTCGTGCTCGACCGTGCGGATCCGCTCGGGCTCGATACTGTCGAGGGTGCTATGATCGGTGACGATCTCTGGTCGGGTGTCGGAAAATACGCGCTCCCCTCGCGCTACGGAATGACGGTCGGCGAGTTTGCGCGCTACGTAAACGCCGAGTTCTCGATCGGGTGCGAGCTTTCGGTTATCTGCTGTGAGGGCCTCAAGCGTGGCTCGGAATACTCTGATCTCGGCATCCCGTGGGTGCTTCCGTCGCCCAATCTTCCCACGCTCGATTCGGTGCTCTGCTACACGGGCACTGTGCTTTTCGAGGGCACTAATCTCTCCGAGGGACGCGGCACGACCAAGCCCTTTGAGCTGATCGGTGCGCCCTGGCTCGACTCGGATACGCTCGTGAGCTATTTCAACTCGCGCGGCGTGGACGGGGCTATTTTAAGGCTTGCGTATTTTGTTCCTACTTTCTCCAAACACAAGGGAGAGCTCTGTCGCGGATTTCAGATACACGTTACCGACAGAACGCGCTTCAAGCCCTTTAGGCTCGGTCTTGAGCTTGTGGACTACATCCGCAGAACGCACGAGGAATTCAAGTTCCTCGGTGAGAGCGAGAATGCTACCGATGCGATCGCGCAGAGTCTCTCGATCGACCGCCTGCTTGGCTCAAGGGAGCTTCGCGTAGGCGAGTTCGAGCTTGGGAAATTCCTTGAAAAAGAGGAGTCAAACCTTACCGCCTTCAAGCAAAAGGCGAGCAAGTATTACCTGTATTGACGCGCGGATCTGTGAAATTTTATATCAAAAAAGAAGGCATAGCCTTCTTTTTTTGATGTCTGCCCTGCCGCGGCGGCGGTTGATTACATCTCGGGAGGATAATATCTTCCCCTACACGATTTGATATAAATTTCTTGTGCCGTCAACAGATGAGCGTGCGGTTTTCCGCCAATTCTGCATTCTGCATTCTGCACTTTGAATTCCTCTTCCGTTGCGATATATGGAAATTCTACAACTATTTATGATACAAATAGTTGTTGACTTTTTCTATCCGAAGTGCTATAATTATAATGAGATACTGTAAAATAGGGTAGGTATGCGCTCTTCTTTCAAGGCGATATCGAAAAAATTCCTAAAAATTGACTTTTATGGAGAAAATTATGTACAAGAAGTTTTTTAAACGTGTTATAGATATATTTTTGTCCTTTTTCGGTATAGTTTTTCTCTCTTTGCCGATGCTTATTATTGCTATCGCCATCAAGGTGGACAGCAAGGGCCCGGTATTTTTCAAGCAGAAGAGAGTTGGCATCAACAAAAAGCATTTCAACATCCTCAAGTTCCGCACGATGCGCACCGACACGCCTCACGACGCGCCCACGCACGAGCTGAACGACCCTAAGCGTTGGATCACCAAGGTGGGCGGATTTCTGCGCAAGACCAGCCTTGACGAGCTACCCCAGCTCTTCAACATATTCGGCGGCAGTATGAGCGTCATCGGTCCTCGACCTGCCCTCTGGAATCAGTTCGATCTGATCGAGGAGCGCGACAAGTACGGTGCGAACGACGTAAAACCGGGACTTACCGGCTGGGCGCAGATCAACGGTCGCGACGAGCTTGAAATTCCGCTCAAGGCGAAGCTCGACGGTGAGTACGTTGAGAAGATGAGCTTTGGATTTGACTGCAAGTGCTTCTTCGGCACGATCAAGTCGGTGCTGAAGTCCGACGGTGTCGTCGAGGGCGGCACGGGCGAGCTCGAGAAGCAGAAAAAGGAGCAGGAGAGCGCAGAGGCGCAGAATAAGGAAGAGAAATAATGAAAAAAATACTGATATGCGGAGCGGGAAGCTACATCGGTGTCTCGTTCGAGCAATATATGGCACAGTTCGGTGATGAATACTCGATCGACACGCTCGATATGCAGGATGCGGCTTGGCGTGAGTACTCCTTTTCGGGCTACGATTGCGTCTATCTCGTCGCGGGAATCGCGCACCGCAAGGAAACCAAAGAAAACGCGCATCTTTACTACGAGGTCAACCGCGATCTCGCGATAGAGGTGGCAAAGCGCGCAAAGGACGCGGGTGTCGCGCAGCTTATATTCCTCAGCTCGATGAGTGTTTACGGAATTGAGCGCGGAGTCATCACGCCTGAGACTTCGCCTGCACCGAGGAGCAACTACGGTCGCTCGAAGCTTGAGGCAGAGCAGGGGATGGCTTCTCTCTGCAGTGATGATTTCAAGATCTGCACGCTCCGTCCGCCGATGGTATACGGCAAGGGTTGCCGCGGCAATTTCGGCACGGTGGTCTCTCTCGTGCGCAAGCTGCCCTTCTTCCCGAAGGTGAAAAACAGGCGCAGTATGATCTACATCGATAACCTCTCGCTTTTCGTGAAATTGGCGATCGACCGCGGGCTGTCGGGGCTCTACTTCCCGCAGAACCGCGAGTTCGTGAATACGTCCGAGATGGCGGGAATTATCGCCGAGAGGCTCGGAAAGAAGTGTCCGCGCTCTGCTCTGCTCGGGCTTTGCGCAAAAATGGCTATCCCCTTTATCAGCATGGCAAAAAAAGCGTTCGGCACTCTGATCTACCAGGATACGGAGATGCTTGATTTTGAATACGCGGCGGTCTCCTCCGAGGAGGGCGTGCGCAGATCGGTCTGAAAGGAGACAGTATGAGAAAATTCAAGAGGTGGCTTGAACATCTTCTGAAGCACAATATCGTAGTTCAGACGCTCTATCGCGTAATAATGGGCGCATTCTTCAAGCTGCTTGGACTCTTTGTGCGCACCGACGAAAAGCTGGTGCTTATGAACGGACACGGATTTCGCTACAACGACAGTCCGCGCGCGATCTACGAGAGAATGGTCGAGCGAGGAATGCTTGAGAATTATCGCGTGATCTGGGCACTGCGAGAGCCCGAAAAATATGACATCGAGGGCGCAGAGAAGGTCGAGCTCGACACACCGCGCTACTTTATCACCGCGCTCAAGGCAAAATATTGGATCTCCTGCGTGAATATCGAGAGAGGTCTGCATTTCAAGAAGAAAAAGACGGTCTATCTGAACACCTGGCACGGCGCGAGCCTCAATCTCGTGGGTAACGCGGTCAGCAAGCGCAAGGATTTCCACTTTGAGCACGTAAATTACTTCTGCATCAACGGCGAATATGAGAGGGATCTCGTTATCCGCGATTTCAATCTGCTGCCCGAGTCTCTGCTCGCGTCGGGATATCCTCGCAACGACGAGCTCTACGCGGCGGACGAGCAGAAAAAAGCAGAGCTTCGCGAGAAGCTCGGTATCCCCGAGGGCAAGCGCGTGTTGCTTTATGCTCCCACGTGGCGCGACTCGACAGACGGTGGAGCGAGCCATCAGCTTGCGCCGCCCATCGACTTTGCAAAATGGAAGGAGACGCTCGGCGACGAGTGGGTACTGCTTTTGCGCACGCACCCCTATACGACCAAGCTGCTCAACGTTACCTTTGACGATTTCACAATAAACTGCACCGAGTATCCGCGCATAAACGACCTGCTCATCGCGGCGGATATGCTGATCTCGGACTATTCCTCGACGCTGCTTGACTACGCGATACTCGAGAAGCCGCTCTGCTGCTTCGGTTACGACTACGAGGAGTATAACGCCGTGCGCGGATTTTACTTCGATATGGAGACCGTCGTGCCGAACGGCGTTATTCGAACAGAGGACAAGCTCCTTGAGCATATCCTGAGCTACGATCACGCGGCCGAGTGCGCAAAGACCAAAAAGTTCAAGGACGACCATATGGAATACGGCGGCAACGCAACCGATACCTGCATCAAAGCGGTGTTTGGTGTGTAGGACGCGGGAACGCGGGGACGCGGGGACGCGATTTCTCTTCTTTTTTGAAAAAAAGAAGCAAAAAACTTTAAATGGGTGTTGGTGTAGGGTTTGATATGACCTGTAGCAATATTCCCTTTGAAAGTTTTGATGTATGTGTCCTTATAAAATCGCTGACGGAACATTGATGTAAATCAAAGAACGGGAGGCGAAACGCCTCCCCTACAATCGAAAAATAAGAAAAGGATGCAGGGGATGGTTTTCCCATCCCGAAAAAATCGGTTATCGCCACACATCCGTCCGTTGCTGATAAAATAAAATTACATCAAACTTGTAGGGACCGTGCGTCCCTGCAACAAGTTGCCGACGGTCCTTAAACA
>JAFTKL010000097.1 GCA_017453285.1 Clostridia bacterium
CGTTAAGTATATCGCAGAGCCCGGCGGCTCTATCCGCGACGACCTCGTTATCGAGTGCTGCGACAGATACGGCATGGTAATGGCGTTCACGGGCATGAGACTCTTCCACCATTGATTATTTGATTCGATATGAAAAAGATACTTGCATTGTTGCTTCTGACCATATTGCTACTTTCGTTACTGTCTTGTAACAAATCTTCTAACGGTCAGTCGACAGACGCTCTTGATGCCTCTGATAAGAAACCCGAAAAAGCCACCGAACCACCGGTTGACAACGAGCTTATCAATTCTTCAAATATGCTGATGGCACACGATCAGCTTGGCGAGCGCTTGGTCATTTACGATCTCGACGCTTACGAGGACGGTAAAACGCTTGACGATCTTGAAACTTTTGATATCAAGGTCGGACACGCGGCAGGTCTTAAATACCGTGAAAATACTGTTCTCGGGAACGTCATACTGGTCGCAGGTACTCGCACCGAAATTTATTCGTATCCTACGGGAAAAAGATTATGGTATACAAAGACCCCGGGAGCAAATCCTCATTCGATAGAAATGTTGCCGTCGGGAAATATTGTTGTCGCATCCTCTTCGGATGGAATTCTGCGTTTCTTCAGGACTTCAGCTCTTGTAGATAAAAACAGAGACGTAGCAAAGACCTATTCGGATTATAATCTTGAAGATGCTCACGGCGTACTGTGGGATCCCGAGTACGAGGTTCTTTGGGCTCTTGGTGCTTATGATCTCAAGGCTTATAAAGTTGAGGGCGAGGGAAGCAGAGAAAAACTCGTTCCTGACCCTCAGATGAGTATAAAGCTTCCCGAGGGTAAATATTGGGGACACGATCTGTCTCCCGATTACACCGATACGCGTTATCTTTATATAACCGTTGGCTCTTGCGTTATGCGCTTCGATAAAGAAGAGCGCAGCTTATCCGAGGAATTTCCTAATAGCAATCTCTTGAACAGAAGCAACGTAAAGGGTTTTTCCAACAATCCGAACGGGAACCTCTTTGCCACCGGTGAGACGGGCGGCGAAGGATGTGAATGGAAGGACTGGGAAAAGGCGGCCTGGTGTACAAATACCATTTACTACTACCGCGCAAACGGTGAGGCACTTGAGACGATCAAGCTGACAACAGAAAAGAGCGCGTTTTACAAGGCACGTGCATTCTGTGGGCGTTACCAATAATATAAAAGCACAGACACCAACCATATAAAGCCGATATCATTGTGTCGGCAGAACGGAGTTTTTTACATATGAAATTGCTTGTAGTTGGCGGTGGCGGAAGAGAACACGCCATCATCAAAAAGCTCAAAGAGAATTCTTTGGTCGAGAAGATCTACGCGCTTCCAGGCAACGGAGGCATCGCCGAGGACGCAGAGTGCGTCGCTATCGGTGCTAAGGATATCGACAAGATCGTTGATTTCGCAGTTGAAAACAAAATAGATTATGCGGTCGTAGCTCCCGACGATCCTCTCGTGCTCGGCGCGGTCGACAGACTTAACGAGGCAGGAATTGCTTGCTTCGGACCTCGCGCGAATGCAGCTATCATCGAGGGAAGCAAGATCTTTTCTAAAAATCTTATGAAGAAATACGGAATACCCACCGCAAAGTATGAGGTATTCACCGAGATGGATGCCGCCCTTGATTACCTCAAGGACGCGCCCATTCCCACCGTTATCAAAGCTGACGGACTCGCACTCGGTAAGGGTGTCGTTATAGCGATGACGCGCGACGAGGCTTACGAAGCTGTTCGCTCGATGATGGCGGACAAGGTCTTCGGCGAGAGCGGAAGCCGCGTGGTCATCGAGGAATTCCTCACCGGTCCCGAAGTATCCGTGCTTTCCTTTACCGACGGAAAGACTGTAATTCCTATGATCTCTTCTATGGACCACAAACGTGCCCTTGACGGAGATATGGGTCTCAATACGGGCGGTATGGGAACTATCGCTCCCAATCCGTATTACACCGAAGACGTCGCAAAGAGATGTATGGAGGAGATCTTCCTGCCTACCATCAACGCGATGAACGCAGAGGGAAGAAGCTTTTCGGGATGCCTTTACTTCGGTCTTATGATCACCGAGGACGGTCCTAAGGTCATCGAGTACAACTGCCGATTCGGAGACCCCGAAACGCAGGTAGTTCTTCCGCTTCTTGACGGCGACCTGCTCACTATCATGCAAGCTTGCACTAACGGTACTCTTGCCGATACACCCGTGAAATTCAAGGATAGCACGGCTTGTTGCGTTATTATGGCATCCGAAGGCTACCCCGGAAAATACAGCGGCGGCTTTGAGATTACAAAGGACGCAGACATTGAGGGTGAAGTGTATATCGCGGGCGCAAAGATAGTAGACGGAAAGCTCGTCAACGCAGGCGGCAGAGTTCTCGGCGTGGTCGCTATCGGCGACACACTCGGAGATGCAATAGACAAAGCATATCAGAACGTAGCAAAGGTACACTTTGACAACGCATTCTACCGCAAGGACATTGGAAATCGCGCTATGGCGGTATTTAATGACAAATAATTCGGAGGCATTATGGTTTACAGAGTATACGTAGAAAAGAAAAAAGGACTTGAGCACGAGGCGAACAGCCTTTATCGCGAGATCACCGAGATGCTCGGCATCAGCTCGCTTACAAAGGTTCGTCTCTTCAATAGATACGACGTTGAAAACATCGAAAAGGAGCTCTTTGATTATTCGGTAAACACCGATTTCTCCGAGCCCCAGCTAGATAACGTAATCTATAACGTGCCCGACGATAACTGCACTATCTTCGCAGTTGAATATCTCCCCGGTCAGTTCGACCAGAGAGCAGACTCCGCGGCACAGTGCATTCAGCTCATCTCGCAGAAGGAGCGTCCCATCGTTCGCACAGCAAAGGTCTACTGCCTTTACGGCAAAGTGAGCGAGGGCGAGCTTGCGGCGATCAAGAAGTACGTTATCAACCCCGTCGAGAGCCGCGAAGCAACGCTTGACGAATTTGAGACGCTCGTTGCTGAATACGAAATTCCCACCGAGGTCGATACTATCGACGGATTTATCGGCTTTGGCGAGAACGAGCTTGCAGATATGATCGCAAAGCTCGGTCTTGCGATGGACCTTGACGATATCCGCTTCTGTCGCGACTATTTCGCAAGTGAAAAGCGCGATCCCACTATTACAGAGATCAGAATGATCGACACGTATTGGTCTGACCACTGCCGTCACACCACATTCCTTACTACTGTTGACAGCGTTAAGTTTGAGGATGAGAGACTTGAGGCGGCATATAACGATTATCTCGCAACGAGAGACGCTATCGGTAGAACAAAGCCAATAAACCTTATGGACATAGGCACTATTGCCGCAAAGTTCCTCAAGGCTGACGGCAGACTCCAGAAGCTCGACGAGTCCGAAGAGATCAACGCTTGCACGGTCAAGATCAAGGTCAACGTCGAGGGGGAGGAGCAGGATTGGCTTCTTCTCTTCAAGAATGAAACACACAATCACCCCACCGAGATCGAGCCTTTCGGCGGCGCGGCTACCTGCATCGGCGGTGCTATACGTGACCCGCTTTCTGGTCGTTCCTACGTCTACGCGGCTATGAGAGTCACGGGTGCGGCTGACCCGAGACGTCCCATAAGCGAGACTATTCAGGGTAAGCTCCCCCAGAGAAAGATCGTCTCTACCGCAGCGGCAGGATACTCCTCCTACGGTAACCAGATCGGTCTTGCTACCGGTATAGTTGACGAGCTTTACCATGACGGATACGTTGCAAAGCGTATGGAGATCGGCGCGGTCATCGCGGCGGCTCCTGCAGAGAACGTAAGACGTGAGGTTCCCGCGGACGGTGATATCATAATCCTTCTCGGCGGACGCACGGGTCGTGACGGATGCGGCGGTGCTACAGGCTCGTCCAAATCTCATACTCTCGAGTCGCTCGAGACCTGCGGTGCTGAGGTAC
The DNA here is from genome assembly GCA_017453285.1 of Clostridia bacterium. Lineage (GTDB taxonomy): Bacteria > Bacillota > Clostridia > Oscillospirales > CAG-272 > HGM12713. The sequence goes on from JAFTKL010000097.1 coordinate 3,952, forward strand.
AGAAGGGTAACGCACCCGAGGAGAGAAAGCTTCAGCGTCTCTTCCGCAACAGCGAGGCAACGAGACTTATCAAGCGATGCAACGACTTCGGCGCAGGCGGCGTGTCTGTCGCTATCGGCGAGCTCGCTGACGGAATTAAGATCAACCTCAACGCAGTTCCTAAGAAATACGAGGGACTTGACGGCACCGAGCTTGCTATCAGTGAGTCTCAGGAGAGAATGGCTGTCGTAGTTGAAGCTAAGGACGTAGCACGCTTCTGCGAGCTTGCAGAGTCCGAGAACCTTGAGGCTACAGTAGTTGCAGAAGTCACAGAAGACCCCAGACTCGTAATGAGATGGAACGGCAAGGTCATCGTTGATATCTCGCGCGAGTTCCTCAACTCAAACGGTGCAGAGAAGCATATCGACATTGTTGCAGGCAAGCCTGAGAGCTTCGCAAAGAATATAAAGGGCGACTTCGGCACGCTTATGAGCGAGCTTGCCACCGATCTTAACGTATGCTCCAAGCGCGGTCTTGGCGAGCGTTTCGACTCTACCATCGGCGCAGGTAGCGTTACGATGCCTTTCGGCGGAAAGAACCAGAGCACACCTACGCAGGTAATGATAAATAAGATATCGGTCGAAAAGGCTGACACCGATACCTGCTCTTATATGTCTTGGGGCTACAATCCTTATATCTCCGAGAAGAGCCCCTACCACGGTGCTTATCTCGCAGTAGTCGAGTCTGCATCCAAGCTCATCGCGGGCGGCGCTGACTTCAAGGATACTTATCTGACCTTCCAGGAGTACTTTGAGAAGCCTCGCAAGGAGCCTCGCCGTTGGGGCAAACCCTTCTCGGCTCTTCTCGGCGCGTTCAAGGCTCAGAAGGAGCTCGGAATTGCCGCTATCGGCGGTAAGGACTCTATGAGCGGAAGCTTTGAGGACATCGACGTTCCTCCTACGCTCGTTTCCTTTGCTGTGACTACAGGTAAGACCTCGACGGTCACCACTCCCGAGTTCAAGGTGCCCTTCAGCAAGGTAGTATGGCTCAGACCTGAGTACGACGCAGACGGACTTCCCGTTGCATCCTCGCTTCTCGCACTCTATGATAAGGTCGCAGAGCTTACCGCATCCAAGAAGGTCCTCGCAGCTTACACTCCCACGTACGGCGGCGTAGCTGAGGCAGTAATGAAGATGTGCTTCGGTAACGGAGTCGGCTTCAAGTACGCTGACGGAATTTCGCTTGAGGATATCTTCGGATACTCCTACGGCTCGTTCATCCTCGAGCTTGCAGACGGTGCAGAAGCAGACGGAATTCTCCTCGGTGAGACCACCGCAAAGCAGACTATCGTTTACGGTGACGCTGTAGTCGATCTTGGCAAGCTTTACTCGGAATACGAGAGCGTTCTCGAGGGCGTATATCCCACCAACGCTGAGGAATCCAAAGCAGAGATCCCCGCATTCTCCTACGACGGTGAGAAGGCTGCTCCCGCAGTCATCAAGTGCGCAAAGCCTCGCGTTCTTATCCCTGTATTCCCGGGAACGAACTGCGAGTACGACTCGGCAAAGGCGTTTATGCGCGCAGGTGCTGAGGCTGATATATTCGTAGTCAAAAACCTCTCGGCAGAGAAGGTCTCCGAATCTGTTGACGAGTTCGTAAAGAAGATCAAGCAGTCGCAGATCATCTTCGTGCCCGGTGGATTCTCGGGCGGCGACGAGCCCGACGGATCGGGTAAGTTCATCACCGCGTTCTTCCGCAACGGCGCGATCAAGAACGAGGTCAACGAACTTCTCAAGAACCGCGACGGTCTTATGTGCGGTATCTGTAACGGGTTCCAAGCTATAATCAAGCTCGGTCTCGTTCCTTATGGTGAGATCATCGACACCGACGAGAACTGCCCGACGCTGACATTTAACAGCATCGGTCGCCACCAGTCGAGAATAGTTCGCACGAGAATTGCGTCCAATAAGTCTCCTTGGCTCTCTGAGGTCAAGGTCGGCGACGTTTACTCCGTGCCGATCTCTCACGGCGAGGGTAGATTCTACGCGTCCGACGAGCTTATAGCAAAGCTTGCGGCAAACGGACAGATCGCAACTCAGTACGTTGATCTTGACGGAAAGCCTACCTCTAATATCCTCTACAACCCGAACAACTCCTGCTTCGCGATCGAGGGAATTACCTCGCCCGACGGACACGTTTTCGGTAAGATGGGACATACCGAGAGATACAACGACGGACTTTATCAGAACGTCGAGGGCAACTACGATATGAAGATTTTCGAATCTGCAGTCAAGTATTTCAAGTAAAAACTATAAAATCACGCGGATTTTTAAAATTCGCGTGATTTTTGATTTTAAAATATTGAATTGAAGATAAAACTGTGCTATAATTAGTCTATACAAAACATTTTATCGGAGGAATTCTTATGAAGCTTACCGAGATATTTAATAAAGACCGACTTTCGCTCTCGTTTGAGGTGTTTCCGCCAAAGACCGATTCAAATTTTGACAGTGTCAAGCACGCGACCGAGGAGATAGCCAAGCTCTCTCCCTCGTTTATGAGCGTTACGTACGGCGCAGGCGGCGGAACGAGCAAATATACTCTCGAAATCGCAAAGAATATAAAAGAGGTTTACGGTGTACCGACACTTGCGCACCTTACCTGCGTTTCTTCGACCAAGGAAACCGTTCGCGAGCGTATAGCACAGATAAAGGACGCGGGAATTGAAAATATCATGGCTCTTCGCGGTGATCTCACCCCCGAGCTTGCAGCAAGCGACCGAAGCGGATGGGATTATAAGCATGCTATCGACCTTATACACGAAATCAATGCAAGCGATGCTGATTTCTGCATCGGTGGCGCGTGCTATCCCGAGATACACCCCGAAAGTACAAATCAGAAAGAGGATATCAAGTATCTCAAAGAAAAAGTCGACGCGGGATGCTCATTTTTGACCACGCAGATGTTCTTTGACAACAATCTGCTTTATAACTTTCTCTATAAAATACGTGAGGCAGGCATCACGGTCCCGATAATCCCGGGTATTATGCCGATAACAAATGCAAATCAAGTAGACCGCGCGATCAAGCTCTCGGGCTCGTTTATGCCTCAGCGCTTCAAGAGTCTCGTTGACAAGTTCGGTGGCTCTCCCGACGCTATGAAGCAAGCGGGAATTGCTTACGCGACCGATCAGATCATAGATCTTTTCGCCAACGGCATAAAGAACGTCCACGTTTATTCTATGAATAAGCCCGACGTTGCAAGAAAAATAGTTGATAATCTTTCACACATCATTTCCTGAATATCGGAGTTTTAATAAATGAAAATAACCGAATTTTTAAAAGATAATCTCGTTTTCCTCGACGGAGGAATGGGAACGTTGCTTCAGCAGAGAGGACTCAAGGCAGGTGAGCTTCCTGAGCGATGGGGCATTGAGCACCCCGAGATGATTCAAGAAATACACCGAAGCTACTACGCGGCAGGAAGTAACGTAGTCAGCACGAACACATTCGGCGCAAACTCGCTCAAATTCTCGGACGAGGAGCTTGAATTGATAGTAAAGAGTGCTATCGAGAACGTCCGCGCCGCGCAAAACGTAGGAGATCAACCCAAGTGGGTGGCACTCGATATAGGTCCTACGGGTAAACTGCTCAAGCCCTACGGTGATCTCGACTTTGAGGATGCCGTCAGCATATTCTCAAAAACGGTCAAGCTCGGCGCTCGCTACGGCGCTGATCTTGTATTCATCGAGACGATGAACGACAGCTACGAGACAAAAGCGGCAATCATCGCCGCAAAGGAAAGCTGTGATCTGCCTATCTTCGTATCGAACGCATACGGCGAGGATGGCAAGCTGATGACGGGCGCAGATCCTGCGGCTATGGTCGCTATGCTCGAAGGACTCGGCGTTGACGCGATCGGCGTAAATTGCTCTCTCGGTCCAAAGGCACTCGCGCCCGTGGTAGAAAAGTATCTTGAATATTCCTCGATCCCCGTTCTGCTCAAGCCCAACGCAGGTCTGCCCAGAGCAATTGACGGCAAGACGGTCTATGACGTACCGCCCACAGAGTTCGCGAACACGGTTGCAGAGCTTATAGAAAAGGGCGTGCGCATCGCAGGCGGATGTTGCGGAACGACACCCGAATATATCAAAGCTCTCACTGATAAAGCTTCAGCTATTAAACCTCTCGATATAGAAAAAAAGAACTACACCTGCATATCTTCCTATACACACGCATTATTCTTCGGAGATACCCCCGTTCTTATCGGTGAGCGCATCAATCCTACGGGTAAAAAACGCTTCAAAGAGGCGCTCAGAGCAGGAGATATGGATTATATTCTCAAAGAGGGAATTGCGCAGGAGGAGCGCGGCGTTCACGTGCTCGACGTAAACGTGGGGCTCCCCGAGATCGACGAGCCGAGAATGCTCACCGATGCGGTCTGCGAGCTTCAGGCAATAACCGATCTGCCCTTGCAGATAGACACCTCTGACCCTATCGCGATGGAGCGCGCGCTCAGAAGATATAACGGCAAGCCGATGATAAACTCGGTCAACGGAAAGCAAGAAAGTCTCGCGACCATTCTTCCGCTCGTCAAAAAATACGGCGGACTCGTCGTGGCGCTTACGCTTGACGAGAGCGGAATTCCCGAGACGGCGGATGGAAGATTTGAGATTGCAAAGAAAATTCTCGAGGCGGCAGAGGAATATGGAATTGATAAAAAAGATATCATCTTCGATCCGCTCGCGCTCACGATAAGTGCTGACAAAAACTCAGCTCGCGAGACTCTTGGCGCGATCACTATGATCCGAAATGAGCTTGGTGCATACACCTCTCTCGGCGTGTCAAACGTCTCCTTCGGACTTCCGCAAAGAGACGTGATCAATTCTGCGTTCTTCACTTTAGCACTCGGCAGCGGACTTTCTGCGGCTATTATGAATCCTTATTCGACCGAGATGATGAAAGCTTATCACGCGTACCTCGCACTCTCGGGAAATGACGATAACTGCGCGAAATTTATTGATTTTGCTTCAACTCTGCCCGATAGCACCGCAATCGCTGCTTCAGGCGCACAAAGCACCGCACAGACGGGCGAGCAATTTGGTTCGGAGCTTGAGCGCGCGATTACAAAGGGACTTCGAGACAGAACCGCAGAGATCACGGGTGAGCTGCTCTCGACAAAAGATCCGCTTGATATAATAAACGGCGAGATAATCCCCGCGCTCAACACAGTAGGAAAGGGATTTGAAGAGAAGAGAGTATTTCTCCCTCAGCTTCTTATGAGCGCAGAGGCAGCAAAGGCTTCCTTTGAAGTCATCAAGGCGCGCGTGCCTGCGACAAGAAGCGATAAGTGCAGATTTGTAATCGCCACCGTCAAAGGCGACATACACGACATAGGCAAGAATATAGTCAAGCTTCTGCTTGAGAACTACGGATTTGAGGTGACCGATCTCGGCAAGGATGTCTCACCCGAAGACATTGCAGACAAGACAGTCGAGCTTCACGCCGAGCTTGTAGGTCTCAGCGCACTTATGACCACAACAGTTCCCGCGATGGAAGAGACGATAAAGCTCCTTCGTAAACGTGCTGCGTGGGCTAAGATAGTCGTGGGCGGCGCGGTTCTCACTAAAGAATACGCGGAGGCTATCGGCGCGGACAAGTACGCAAAGGACGCGATGGAAACCGTCCGATATGCAGAGCTTATAAATTCTACACTTTAAACTATAAACAAAAAAGAACGGACACATCCGTTCTTTTTTGTTATATCTTATTTAAGAAATTTGCGAATGTAGTAAACGGGAAGTGCGCTCCATCCGTGGCAAAGGCTTCCTGCGCCGCCAAAGTCCGCCGCACCTTTTTCGGTCTCCCATACCGACGTTGCGCCCTCGTCAAGCATTCCAAGGTAGATGCGCTTAATATCACGGAGCACGTAGGGAATGTATTTCTCCTCGTCTATCGAGAGAAGTGCATCGTACTTGAAGCATTTCATAGAGAGAGTTATTCCTGTCAGCTCGCTCTCAGAGTTCGTAAGCTCATCAGCTATACATCTTGCAACCTCGCCCTCAGCCGCACCGCAAAGCACGCAGAGTGAATTTCCAAGCTCGCTGTAGCCGCCCTCAGAGTCGAACATTCCGTAAAGCGAACGCTTGGGATTAAAGAATTTAGCATTGATCGATGCATTGACCTCATCGGCAAGCGTCGAGTAGCATCTGTCGGTATCCATACCGAGCTTGTCGCAGATATACTGCATATTCCGAAGCGCGAGCGAGAAGAGCGCGTTGAGCACGAGATCGGGGATCTCGTCGTCGACCTTGCCAATGGTAGCCGAAAGTCCGCGAGCCCACTCGTAGAAGTTCCAATAGCAAGCAGGACCGAAAGCATTCAGAAGCTTGGTACTGCTATCCATCTGCCCAAAGAACGCTTCAAGAACGCTCTTGAGCTTCGGGAAGATCTCGCGCACGAAATCCCAATCGCCCGAGTAGTCGCCGTACTCACGCACAAGCGTGTAGAAATGCAGACCGAAGGAGGGAATTACCAGACCGTTATCGCCGGGATATGTAATGCTGAGCATTCCGTCGTCGCGTCTGTCCTCAGCCATCATTTTGATAGCGGCGCGCGGAAATTCAACCTCGCCAAAAGCGTAGTATCCGCAAAGTATCTGGTTGCGGCTGTCCATCACGTACATAGCCTGCTCACGCCACGGGCAATCCTCATAATGCTCGTGCAGACAGAGCTTCAAGGTCTCGACACAAACGTCGTATATACGCTTGAAATCGCTGTCCTCGCACTCAAAAGGAAGCACGTTCAAAGGATAATTACGGGGGAAAATATCAATTTCAATATTCTCGAGCGGCTCGTGACATCTCAGCTCCGCATAGCGAAGCCCAAGACGGCGGAAATAACCGAAATAATCGTTATCTCCACTCTTGGCTCTGTAATCAAATGCAAATCTACGACCGTGAATACTGTCTCTCACCCAACCGTCGATTATATGCTCACCGTAGCAAAGCTCAATATCCTGCGCAGAAGGCGAATTGAATTTCATGCGGTAAACTCCAACCGTCTCCTTGCCAAAGTCGAACAGATAGCGGTATTTGCCGTCTTGCGCGCTCTTTACAAGCTTGCCGCGTATGGCTTTCTCGGTATCGAGTTTTTTTATAGGACGGAGAGTTGTGGGCATGAGTTTTTCGGCAGTCACGCAGACCGACGGTGTAAATCCGTCGATATCCTCGCTTATCCACGAATCCTCGGCAGTTGCGTCATAGCCGTAACCGTATCCAAGCTGTCCCGTTATAGAGTAACAAATATGGTTGCGGTAGGTCTTGCTGAGTCTTGAGAGCACATGCTCGTCGCTGATAGCAAGATTGCCACACTCCGAGTCTAGCGAGAAGCAAAGCCCCGCGCCGTCGTCGATGTTAGTAGAACAGTTGTTTCCATAGTACCACACCTCGATCGCAAGTCTGTTCTTGCCGAGCATAAGGCTGTCCGTCACGTCAAACTCATCGTAGACCTTGTAGTGCGGATAGTCGGGATACTGACCGAAATCGTAAAATTTTCCGTTTAGATAGATGCCAAAATCCGAGTCTGCTGATATCGACAGTGTGACCTTTCCGTCATCCTCGGAGTAATCAAATTCGCAAACGAATTCCGCGTGCTCGTCGGGAGCAGGATTCGGATTTTCCCATATCCATTTTGCTTTTTCAATCTTCTTCATACGATTCTCCTCAATTACGTGTGATTGGAGATAAACTCAGCCTTGTTGTTCTTGAATACGTAGGGAAATTCTATAGTTATATTGCTCGCGCCCGGCAAATAGATGTCCTTTGCAGGCTTGATAGCCGCACGTACCGAGCCGTCCTCGATCCATTTCTTTGCGCCGTTGGAGTTAGAAGGCCAGATCAGCACGTCTGCGTCAACCACCTCATAGATCTGCTCGATACTCGCCCAGATTCCGTGGTGAGCAAGCTGAACCATATCAGACTTGAGATAATCGCCATAGCTGTTTACGAGCACCGTTCCGAGCGTGTGAGTAGCATCGGCAAGCGAGAGCACTGTCGTGCCGTCGATATTCGCTCTTATAATAAGCGAGGTGAGATTGAGATAGTCGAACTTAGCAGGGTAAAAGTCCTCGGGGGTGTAAAGTATCTCAAATTCTATTCCACCAAAGCTCAGAAGCTGTCCGGTGTGCGCCTTGATAATTCTCGTTTTTCCTGCGAGCTTCGTCTTGACAAGCTCGCGCATATCGTTCATCAGATCGTTGTTTTCCTCGCCTGCGATCTCCTTGTATTTCGACTCGGGAGCAAAGTTATAAATGAGGTTTTCAATAGTAACGTCATCGGGATGCTTCTCAACGAGCTCCACAAATCCGCTCTGGTGGTCGCCGTGTGCATGAGTGAGGAACCAAGCCGCAACTACTATATCGTTGCCCTCGCCCGCAAGCTTCGAGAGCTGCTTGTAGACGAGATCCTTACCGTAATTCGCGCCACCGTCGATGACAACGAAGCGACCGTCGTAAAGCTTGTAGATCATTCCGAGTCCGATGTCCGAGTAAGACTGACCGACCAGCGTAAGCGAAGGAGTGGTGACCTTCTCAAAGCTCTTTGACATCTCCTCATAATCGGGCAGAGCAGAAACGTCGCCGACTACCGCGCGCATAACGTCGTTGTAGGGCTTGTAGTAGATATGAACGTAGCGATCTCCCTTGATAAAGGTCTCAAACTGATTGACGCCCGCCTCACGCGAGACAAGGCTTTCGTATCCGTCAGCCTTGAGTCGCTCCTTATAATCAACAAACGCATCGTATCCCGCTTCTTCGACACGTATCATATCGGTATCGTCCTCGCAGTCGATCGCGTATGCAACGCCCTTAGTACACGCGGGGAGCTCGGAGAGCTCGGGGTTGGATATCTTGCTGACATTAACCGAAAGATCAAGCGCAACTCTTTGCTCGTCCGACTTTGCAATCAGCTTGAGAAGCTCGGAATACATGTCGTTTCCGTCGTTCTCGTCCGAGAAAGCTATGACGAGCTTGTTGCCTTTGACAACGATCTTACCCTCGCTGAAGCGAAGCTCTTTATATACCTCCGCCGACTCTTCGTAATTTGTGCGCCCAATAAGTACCGCGGGCGCGGTTCTGTCGTCTCCCTCATCATTGTAAGCCTTGAAATCTGTCTTGAACTCAACGAGCGTTCCCGTCAGGCTCTTGAGCTTGTCGCGAAGCTTGTTGTAAATCTTCTTTTCAGCATCAGTCGCATTTTCGGAGAGGATAACAGGGCAGGTATAGCTTCCTTCCTCAAAAATGACAAACTCGCTTTCTCCGATCGCGTTGCCCGAGTACTTGGACGACTCTGTGCTCCCCTCAGTCGAGCCGTTCTCCGTGAGCGCGTCGGTAGGTGTATTTTCCCCCTCTCCGCTACTGTTGCAGGCGGCAAGTGAGAAGAGAATAAGCACAAGCGCAAGTGCCGTTGTGATCATTCTTAAAGCAAATTTATTTTTCATATCCGATCTCCTTGCAAAAAGATATTTACCTCATCATTATATCAAATAATCGCATAAAAGTCAATATTATCCAAACAAAAACAAGAGCGGATAACCGCTCTTGCTTTTATTTAACAACTATGTTGTAAACACCTTCTATGACCCACGCGGGAATATCGCTCACGATCTCATCGTCACCGTCTTTTTCTACGTTATAGACGATCATATCGTCATTAACGTGGTAGAGTGTGTTAAAGTCCTTCGGGGTGATGGTGTATCGTTTTTCCCAAAAATCCCTCTCGCCGTCTCCTTCGTAAGTACCCTCAACGGTAAGTCTGAAGGGCTTGCGTCTCTTGTCGAGAACACTTATTCGGATGCGTTGGATCTCAAAATCCTCAAGTCCGTATTTCTGTCCGGCTGCCTTCTCAAGTGTCTCGATCTCCTCAGCAAGCGATCCAACCTCACTGTCCGGATCAATTTTATCCTCGCTGCAAGAAACAATAGAAAAACAGCAGAGAAGGGCAAGTAGAAGTACTATAAGCTTTTTCACGGTAAACCTCCAATAGAAATTTATAATGATATATAGCCTTATACATTAATAATAACATATTCACGGTTCTTTGTCAATCATTTTTTAACAATAACTCCAAGCTCTTGATTTTATGCAAGAAGTGTGTTATAATCACAAAAGGAGGTGAAACCATTATGAATTACAAATTGAATATCAATCGATTGTTAGAAAGCGCGAAGAGAAGCGATGTCCGCGGATACAATATCTATACTTGCGGTATCAAAAGGCTAAAAAGGCCGTCTCAAGAGGCTCCCATCCTCGCAAAATGGGATGAAGCATCGTTAGGTTTAGCAGGTAAGGTAGCTATCGGCCATGAGATCGAAAAAAATGATCTTATCATTCCGATGATCTCTGTAAATAACTCTGCGCTCGAGTTCTGTGTGTTGAGAAACAGATGGACGCCTGCGTATATGGATACGGTCTATCGGTGCAAGCCGTTTGGAGAATATAAAAAGAGTGGTCTTATTGCTATCCGCGAGAAAAAATGTTTCACCCAAAATGATACCTTTATATCCCATCTGACGATATCAAATGACGGACGCGAACCTATAACTGTTCATGTGACACTATCCTTACCGTTCGATCGGATTTCTGAAGGCGGCTACTCAGTCGAAGCAAAAATTATACCGCGAAGCTTAAGAAAAGACATGACGTTAGCAGGATTTGCTGCCGCTAAAACCGATCAGGGAGAGAGCGCGGAGCTTACCGTTCCTCCCCATAGCCAAATTCAACTCCGCTACGGCTTTGCTTTTTCTCACACAAGTGTAGCTGCTGCCGATCTGCAGCTAAGTGAAGCTTTAAACTTATCCGATCCTTTTTCCGATTCGGAAGCTCGCTTCAATGAGTGGATGGATCTGCACGCGCCCAAATTGCAGATTGAAAATATTGATCTTCTTAAGATCTATTATTATCGCTTTTTCGTTATAAAATCAGCCATTCACACTCCAACAGAGATCCTTCCTGAAAGTGATTTTTACAATCAGTGTGTTTATGAATCTCCCTTCGGCAGTTGGTTTGGTGCTCCCGTAGGTCTTCCTATTCCGCTGCAGATCGAGGAAATGAAATGGATGAAGGACCATACTGCACTGCGTTCTCATATTGCGAATTGGTGCAGGGAAGTTGGAAGCACGCAGGGGTATATCCAATTTACACCTATGGCGATTTGGAACCTGTATCTTCAAACTAAAGATTCAAGTATTATCTTTGAATGCTATGAAGCTGTCAAAGCTTATACATTGAAAAAAAGAACTTTGAATGAGCACCGTCTGCCGATCACGGTGGGAAGCTGGGTGACCGGTGCTGAATATCAACCTTCTTTTTATCAGAACACCGAACCGAAATGGGATTGGCGACATGACAGAGAGGGAGCACAAGAAGGATTCCCGCACGCCAGACTTTATCGAGTTGATGAATGTGTAATGCACGCAGCAAACTTGACAGCCTGCAAAAATATGGCATCCGTGCTTGGCAGATTCGAAGATATGGCTGAATTTTCTTCAAGATCGGCCGATACAATCGAGCAGATACGCAAAATATGTTGGAACGACGAAAAGAAATTTTTCTTTGACCGCGATGCTGACAGTGGACAGCCTTGCGACGAAGCCTATTGCTATGACGGATTTATGCCGCGAATGTTTTCTTTGCTCGGAGAAGAATACGATCCGATATTTGAAAAGCTTTGCGCAGGAGAACGCTTTGACGGAGGCTTTTCCTTGACGAGCGTGGGGAAGGATTGCCCTATGTATTGGTTCGACAACTGTATTGCGGGTCCGACCGCTTCAAGCATTTCAGAACCGCATCCTTACGGTTGCTCCTGGAACGGTCCAATTTGGCCGTTTGCCGTTTCGTTGATCCTTGAGGCATTAGGAAACGCATCGCACTCCAACAAAGAGCTATATCCTATATTCGAGAGAATTTTTATAGAGTACACTGATTTGCACTTCGACTTTGGAGACAGGTCTACGCCCTGCATCTGTGAACATTACCGTCCGACAGACGGACTGTCTTTTTCTCCCTACACCGAATATTTTCATTCGGAATGGATAAACCTGTTCTTTTCATATTATCTTGGAATTCAAATCACGGAAAGCGGAATTTCTTTTGCACCCATTACAGAAGAGGAATTTTGCGTTGACGGTGTCGTGATAAACGGAAAAAACTATTGCTTTTCGCAGAGTAAAAAGGACGGAGCTCACTTCTGTGAGGTGTAGAGACCTAAAAAATATCAGAAAATAGAATATACCAACATACCAAGCCCTGCCGATATGATTATCATCATTATCGGTGAGGGCTTTTTCTTTTTTATTTTCTTAAATATAAGCGCGATCGCAACAAGAACCACAAGAATGACAAGACCTCTGAGGTCAATATCAAAGCCGCCGCTAAAAGTTGTAAAGCCAAATACTGTGCTCAAAAGCATCGTAATAGCCGTTGAGAGTATAAGCGCTACTACGCACGGACGAACACCACCGAGGAACGCCTGCACACCCTTGTACTTGAGAAAATTGCGAATAAAGGCTGAGATCAAAAGAATAATGATAAAAGACGGAAGCACCACGCCAAGAGTCGCCACAAGCGAGCCAAGAATGCCGCCCTGAGTCGATCCGACGAAAGTCGCCATATTTACGGCAATAGGTCCGGGAGTCGACTCGGATACCGCGATCATATTGAGCAGCTCTTCTTCGCTGAGCCATCCGAATTCAAGCACCTTTTCGCGTATCAGCGAGATCATCGCGTATCCACCGCCAAAGGTAAACAGACCGATCTCGAAGAAGGTCAGAAATAACTTCAAATAGATCATTTCGTGCCCTCCTTTTTATGCTTCATTCGCCCCCAAAGGTAGATAACAAGACCTGCCGCGCCACAAATGAGAATATAAAAGATGGTCGAGAACTTTACGGCAAAAAGAGAACAGAGAAGCATACAGAGAACGACCGCCGAAATGACGGTAAGTGAAAACACCGTTTTCTTCATCTGTCGGAGCATCTTAAGTCCTGCCGAGAA
>JAFTKL010000098.1 GCA_017453285.1 Clostridia bacterium
GCATTTGCAATCTCTTCGTCGTAGATCTCGGAGAGCCAATAGTTAGCTGTGATCGCACCGGAGTTCGAGAGGATAAGTCCGCCGACCGAGTAGGTCACGGTAGAGTTCTCCTTAACTCTCCAGTCGATATTCTTTACGTAGCTGTCAACGATATCCTTATAGTCAAGGATGGTCGACTTCATATTACGCATCTTTTCTCTCTGCTTACGGTAAAGGATGTACGCCTTTGCAACGTCAGCGTATCCTGCCTGAACGAGAACAGACTCAACAGAGTCCTGAATGTCCTCGACAGAGATAAGTCCTTCCTTGATCTTAGGTTCAAATTCTGCTGTTACCTTGAGTGCAAGCAGATCGATAACTGTAGGGTGATATTGTTTTTCCTGGGCTTCAAAAGCCATCTTGATAGCTTCGCTGATCTTGGCGATATCAAAATCAACGACTTTTCCGTCTCTTTTTAATACCTGATACATTTTTTCTCCTTTTTGACATTAGATTTAAATTTTTAAAAACCATTACATATAACAGTATACATCAAAGCGCGAAAAATGTCAATTGTGAGAAATAACAATATATTGATCAATTTTTTGGTAATAAACACTATATATTGTGTTAATGTAGTAAAATTTACACACCCCGTAGTATCGTTTGGGGCATTTTTTTACGTACGAGATCCAATATCTCGAGCATCTCTCCGTCACTGTAGGCGGAGAAGCCATCGGAGAGTATATCACCCGAGTCAACGTACTTCTGCAGAAAATAATTCTTCGCGTCAGTGATCCATTCGCTTATCTCTGCGAGATCAACGGGTGTGTGAAGCTCGCGCACGACTGTCGTTCGGAATTCGTAGTCGGGCGCTTTTTTCATAATTATATCGATACTGCGCTCAATAGTAGAGATATCAAAGCTCTCGTCAAGACCTGCGGTGAGCGCGTATTTTGCTTTTGAGTTCTTTATATCCATCGCCACGTAGTCGACAAGTCCCTCGTCAAGCAGTGCCTCAAGTCTGTCGGGATACGCGCCGTTGGTGTCGAGTTTTATAAGAAGTCCTTCAGCGCGGATCTTGCGCATAAGCTCGTCGATATCGGGATTGAGCAAAGGTTCGCCACCCGTGATCGCAACGCCGTCCAGCAGACCCTTGCGCTTGGATATGTACGAAAGAAAGCTTTTGACTGGGATCTCGTCGACCTCACCCGAACGCACGACGAGCGAGGAATTGTGACAGAACGGACATCTGAAGTTGCAGCCTGCGGTAAAGATAGTGCAGGCGAGCTTTCCGGGAAAATCGAGCAGAGTGGTTTTCTGCAAGCCTTTGATTACCATATTTACTCCTTTCGGAAAAAGAAAATATTTAAAAATAAAATAGAATAGCCCTTGATTTTCTATGCGATGTGTGTTAAAATAGAGAGGTAAGGGAAATTTACCCCAAACTTTTGCGTAGGATGATATTATGACTATAGGTGAAAAAATAAAAAAGCTCCGCACGGACAAGCTTATGTCGCAAACCGAGCTTGCGGGTGGTGAGATAACCAGAAATATGCTCAGCCAGATCGAGCACGGAAGTGCCACTCCGTCGCTGAACACGGTAAACTATATTGCCGCAAGGCTGAACGTCTCTCCCGGATTTTTGCTTGCCGACGAAGAAGACGAGCGGCTCTATCTCAAGCACGCCGAGATAAGCAACGTCAAAAAAGCGTACACCGCAGGAAATTTCGCTCTTTGCTACGATATGTGCAAAAACTGTCAGTGGCGCGACGACGAGCTGACGCTCATCCTCGCAAAATGTGCTCTGCGCGTCGGAGTTGAGGAGTTCTCGAAAGGAGAACTCCACATAGCACTCGAACTGCTTGACGAAGCACTTGAGCTGTGCTGTGAAACTATATACGATACCGATATGATCTCGAGCGAGGCAAGAGCATATTTTGAATATATGGAGCTAATATCTCCGACACTTGCATCGAGCGACGATGAGCCTGAGAGAATGATCCTGCTTTACGACGAATTTTCGGTCTATTCGGCGATGATCTGTGAGGCTGAGAACTATGGCTGGTCGGATGTCTCTCACCTTGAGGAGCGCAGAGAAAGACTGTCGGCAGACGGCTCCTACGCACTTCACGTCGAGGCGAGATTGCTGATGGAAAACGGGGAATACGGCAAAGCTCTCGAGCTTCTGCACCGCTTGCTTTACAGCGAGAGCTACGAGCTCCCCGAGCCTATGCTTTACTTCGTTTTCTGCGACCTCGAGATCTGCTGTAAGGAGACCGATGACTTCAAGGGAGCGTACGAGCATTCGACCAATAAAATGGCTCTTTTGCAGAAGATGCTCGCTTAATTTAATTGCTATCCGAAGATAACGGTGCCTCGGCGCCGTTTTTCTTTTTAACCGAGTCGTAGAAGCGCGAAATGACGAAAATCGCGATAAAATACGCTACCGCGCCGTAGATAACGTCTGACAGATAGTAAACTACCATTATCAGCACTTCGCCGAGCGACTCGGGCGCACCGTAGGAGATATCGTTTATGATACGTGTGATAAGCTTTATTGCAAGTATAAGTGCGCTCATCTTTATCGCGGAGCGCTGAAGAGGATTGTTCCAATCTATCAGCTTCGGGAAAGGAAGGATCTTCTTTTCTTCAATTCTGCTTTTGATCTTCGGATCGTCGAGAGACGCCGCGTAGAGCTTGAATTTACCCGCATCAATGCTCGTTATGATATAGACTGCAAGAAGCTGAAGCATCTGCAGAGCGAAATAGACCGAGAGATATACCGCGTCCATAACTATCTCGAGATCGTTTCCGAGCGAGCCGTAGATCAGCGCGTTTATAAGTATCTTGAGCGGTATCTGAAGAACGAAGGTGAGCGAATAGAAGATAGCTACGGTCGCATTCTGTTTTTTCTCGAGCAGAAGTGCCGAAAATATCAGAAGCGCATAGGAAGACGAGAATGCGCACAGATCGAAAAAGTCCTGCAGATATTTTATAATAACAGATGTTACAGAGCCCTGATACAGCACATTAGACTCAAGAGACGCGTATATCGGAACTATGAGAAGAGTATTGAGAAGCACGGGAAGCAGGCAGAGAAGTGACAAAAAGATAAAAAGTCGGGACTTTGCACGCGCCGTGTCTATAGGACTTTCAAGTAAGCGATTCATTTGATCCTCCAAAAAATATTATCCACATCATTATATCACAGATCGGCAAAAAAGTGTATAAATATTTGTAAATTATTTTGTAGAAGATCAAAGTTTTTTCAAAGAAATTTAATAAAGTGTAAAAAATAAGATTTTGAGGAAGAAAAATTCAAATAGGTGTTTACAAATCGAAAAAAATGTAGTAAAATATATGCAGTATATACCATTATAAGGAGTACGATGCTTATGTGCAACGGTTCACAGCCTAAGTATAAGAGAATTCTCCTCAAGCTTTCGGGCGAGGCGCTCTCGGGCAGCGATGAAATTCTCGATTTCGATTTTATCACCTCGGTCGCTGAGGTACTCAAAAAATGCGTAAGCGCGGGAATTGAGGTCGCCGTTATCGTCGGCGCAGGCAATATCTGGCGCGGACGTCAGGGCGGAAAGATGGATAGAGTTCGCGCAGACCAGATGGGTATGCTCGCAACTACCATAAACGCTCTCGCACTCGAAGACACCTTCAAGCAAAACGGACTTGACGCAGTCGCTATGACCGCAGTTGAGATGAACGCTTTTGCTGAGCAGTACACGATAAGAAACGCCATCGCGGCACTTGAGAGCGGACGCGTCGTTATTTTCGGTTGCGGACTCGGATCTCCCTTCTTCTCGACCGATACCGCTGCGGCTCTCCGCGCGGCAGAAATAGGTGCTGACGCAGTTCTTATGGCTAAGAACATAGACGGCGTTTATTCCGCTGACCCCAAGCTCGATCCTACGGCTGTGCGCTACGACGAGATCACATATAACGACGTTCTCGCCAAGGAGCTCAAGGCTCTTGACCTCACCGCAACCGCGTTCTGTATGGATAACGATATCCGCGCGTATGCTTTCGAGCTCAAGGATCCTATGAACATATACAGAGTAGCTATGGGCGAGAAGATCGGCACAGAGCTGCACAGATGATAAACGAATAAAATTTAAATGTCAAATATATAATTTACGGAGGCTTATTATGAAACTCGATACCAAAGACTTTGAAGTCAAAATGCAAAAGACCATCGCAAACTATCAGGAAAATCTCTCTACCATCCGCGCAGGACAGGCAAACACCGCAGTTCTCGCTAAGGTAAGTTTCGAATATTGGGGCGCTCCCACTCTCATCACCTCTATGGCTGACGTAAGAGTAGCTGACTCCAAGACCGTCACCATCACCCCCTACGATGCTTCTACCCTCAAGGCTATGGAAAAGGCAATACTTGCGTCTGACGTAGGAATTACTCCTACCAACGACGGTAAGGTCATCCGCCTCGTATTCCCTCAGCCCACAGAGGAGCGCCGTAAAGAGCTCGTAAAGCAGATTCAGAAGATGGGCGAAGACGCAAAGGTTGCTGTCCGTAACATCAGAAGAGATGCTAACGATCTCTGCAAGAAGCTCAAGAAAGACGGCGAGATGACCGAGGACGAGCAGAAGACTTCCGAAAAGTCTGTTCAGGACCTCACCGACAAGTACATCAAAGAGGTTGACGCAGTTACTGCAAAGAAGGAAAAGGAGATCATGCAGATCTGACGTGAGCTCGGCTCTCATCGACTAATGCGGGGCGGGGGATTTGCCCGTCCCGCTTTATTTTGATAATACACGTAAGGACGTAATATGGCTAACGAAATTATAGATCAGTCGCAGCAGTGCCCGATAAAGCATATTGCTTTCATTATGGACGGCAACGGAAGATGGGCAAAGAAGAGAGGAATGCCGCGTGAATACGGTCACAGAAAGGGCGCTGAGGTCTTCAAGCAGGTCGTAGACCGTTGCGGACAGCTCGGAATTGAGGCGGCAACCTTCTACGTTTTCTCGACGGAGAATTGGAAGAGACCGGAAAAAGAGGTCTCGGCTCTTATGAAGCTTCTTGACGAATATCTCGACGATTGCGAGCGTCAGCTTCTCAAAAAGGATAAGAATATCAGATTTATATTTCTCGGAGATAAAGCTCCTTTCTCGCAGTCTCTGCGAACAAAGATGGAGCGCATCGAGCGCGATTCAGCGGCTAACACGAGGATCGTCAATCTCGCCGTCAACTACGGCGGCAGGAGCGAGCTTACGCGCGCATTCAATAAACTCGTACAAGAGGGTAAGCGCGAAATAAGTGAGGACGATATAACTTCCGCGCTTTATACAAGCGAGTCTCCCGAGCTCGATATGGTCGTACGTACCGGCGGAGATCTCCGCATTTCCAATTTTTTGTTGTGGCAAACTGCATATGCAGAATTATATTTTACCGATAAGCTCTGGCCCGACCTCACACCCGACGACGTAGATACGGCTGTTGAGGTATTCAAAGGACGTCAACGTCGCTTTGGCGGAGCCTGAAAGGATATTTTATGTTAAAGAGAATTATTACTTCAATCGTCGCAGTATGCGTTCTTGTTCCCGTACTTTTCCTCTCACACACCTGGGTATTTCCGATTGCGATAGCCATCGTGTCTGTCGTCTGCCTTTTTGAGATGTTCAAGTGTATGGGTCTTGACAAGAAGCTCTCAGTGACTATCCCTGCATATCTTATCGCACTTCTGCTCCCGACACTGCAAAGACTCGAGATCGCAGGAACTAAGGTCATCGCGGCGGCAACCGTGCTTTGCGTCGTTTATCTCGTATATCTTTTTGCGCTCGTCGTCTGGTCGCACGGTAAATTTACATACAATCAGATGGCGGCGTCGGCACTCACCAGCTTCTACATTATGCTGGCGATGAATATGATACTCTTCATCCGCGACTTCAACGAGGACGGACAGTTCCTTTATCTGCTCATCTTCATCGGCGCTTGGATGACCGATATATTTGCATATTTCACGGGTGTGTTCTTCGGCAAGCATAAGCTTATCGAGGACGTGAGCCCCAAGAAGACTATCGAGGGAAGTATCGGCGGTATCGTTTTCTGCGCACTCTCATTCGTGGCTCTTGGTGTGGTTGCGGATATCTTTTTTGACCGTAACGCAAATCTCGTATTCCTCGCGATAAGCGGCGTGTTTATCTCTATGATCGCTCAGGTCGGCGACCTTATAATGTCGGTCATCAAGAGACATTACGGCATCAAGGATTATGGAAAAATATTCCCCGGACACGGCGGAATGCTTGACCGCTTCGATTCGATTCTCTCGGTAACTCTCGGCGTTGCCGCTATGTGTATGGTTTCTTATATTTTCGGCATCTCTATGATGTAAAAGAGTTTTATGAGCAATACTAAAGAAAAACAAACTATATCCGTGCTTGGCTCGACAGGTTCTGTCGGAGAACAGGCACTCGACGTTGCGGATAAATTCGGGCTTCGTGTTTCGTCCGTCAGCGCAAATACGAACTCAAAAAGAGTTGAAGAGCAGGCAAGAAAGTTCTCGCTGTCCTCAGTAGCTATGGCTGACGAGAGCGCGGCTGCGGATCTTCGAGTCAGACTTGCAGACACGGACGTTAAGGTCTATGCAGGCGAAAGTGGCATCTGCGAGATGGTCGCAAGCGAAAAGCAGGATACCGTCGTCAACTCGATCATAGGCGAGGCAGGACTTCTGCCCACGCTCGCAGTCATCGACAGCGGTGCAAGACTCGCACTTGCGAATAAGGAATCCTTGGTCGTCGCGGGCGAGATAGTTATGGCACGCGCCAAGGAGCGCGGAGTCGAGATACTTCCGGTCGACAGCGAACATTCCGCTATCTTTCAGTGCTTGAAATCGGGTAGACAGAGTGAGATCAAAAAGATACTTCTCACAGCATCGGGCGGCCCGTTCTACGGCTACACAAAGGAGCAGATGAAGGATATAAAGCTTTCTGATGCACTCGCGCATCCCACCTGGAAGATGGGCGCGAAGATAACTATAGACTCGGCAACGCTTATGAATAAAGGCTTTGAGGTCATCGAAGCTGTGCATCTCTTCGGCGTTGACGCTGACAGAATACAGGTCGTCGTCCATCGCGAGAGTATAATACACTCGATGGTCGAATATATTGATAACAGCATAATCGCACAGATGTCTGTTCCCGATATGCGCCTTTGTATTCAGTACGCGGTCGCGTACCCCGAACGCTCTCCCGAGATAATCAAAGAGCTCGATCTTTTCTCAATCTCCTCGCTCACCTTCAAGAAGCCCGACACCGAGACCTTCGCGCTTCTCGCTTGCGCAGTTGACGCAGTAAAGAGAGGAGGCGCACTTCCTGCAGTGCTCAACGCGGCAAACGAGGTAGCGGTAGGCGCATTTCTTCAGGGCAGAGCAGAGTTCTATCAGATCACCGAGTCGGTAAGCGAGGTACTCTCTCGCCTTGGCGACGCGGAGCAGGCACACACGCTCGACTCTATACTTGAGTATGATCGTGCGGCGCGCGATGAAGCTTGCAGGATACTGAAACTGTAATTATTTTTGAAAGGTTATATATTCCAAATGGGCGGAATACTCACGGCAATTTTTTATTTTTTAGTAATGGTGATCGTTTTCGGCATACTGATCTTCATTCACGAATTCGGTCATTTCTTTACCGCACGCAGATGCGGTGTCAGTATCAAGGAATTTGCGATCGGCATGGGACCGACGCTCTTTTCCTGGAAATCCAAAAAATACGATACCAAATACGCGCTCAGACTCTTTCCTATCGGCGGATTTGTAAGTATGGTGGGCGAGGACGAGGCATCCGACGATGAGGGCGCGTTCTGCAATAAGAAGGTCTGGCAGAGATTTCTCATAACTATCGCAGGACCTGCGATGAACGTAATTCTCGGATTTATCCTTATGTTCATCGTCGTGCTCAATCAGCCTATCGCATCGACCACGATCTCTCAGTTCAACGAGGGAGCTATCTCAAACGTTCAGCTTCAGGTCAACGACAAGATACTTTCTGTCGATGGAGTTCCCGTAAAGAGCGGAACCGAGGCGGCATATGAGATAATGAACAAGGGCTTCGAGCCGCTTGACATCACCGTTGAGCGAAACGGAGTCAAGACGGAACTACACGATGTTGTATTTCCGTCCTTTGAGGAACAGGGAGTTGTATTTGGTGATATAGACTTCAAGGTCTATCCGCAGGAGCGCACCTTCTTCACGCTTATCTCACAGACATTTACGCGCTCGCTCTCAACCGTTAAAATGGTAGTCGACTCGCTCGTAGGTCTTCTCAGCGGTCGCTTTGGCTTTGATGCGGTATCCGGACCTATCGGTGTCGCTGAGGTCGTAGGCGAGGCGGCAAAGACAGATTGGCTGCAGTTTGTGTATATCGTCACCGTGCTGACGGTAAACCTCGGCGTGTTCAATCTCATTCCTTTTCCCGCGCTCGACGGCGGACGTACGCTTTTCCTCATCATAGAGGGAATTCGTCGCAAGCCGCTCAACCGCAACGTAGAGACCTATATAAATCTCGCAGGAATGGTGATCCTCTTCGCATTTATGATATTCGTCTCTTTCAAGGACATTATGAAGCTGATTTTCAGGTGAAAATATGATATATAACGACATAAGAAGAAAGACAAAGAAAATAAAGATCGGCAGAATAGCAATAGGTGATAATACGCCTATTGCTATTCAGTCTATGACGAACACCGACACGCACGATAAGCTTGCAACGCTCGCACAGATACGCGCGCTTGAGGCGGCGGGATGCGATATTGTCAGAATAACCGTGCCTGATCTCGAGGCGGCTGATACAATTCCTTTTCTCAAGGAAAATGGTGTGCTCATCCCGATAGTCGCGGATATACATTTCGACTACAAGGTCGCACTCAGATGTGCCGAGGTCGGAGTTGATAAAATAAGAATAAATCCCGGCAATATTGGCTCTGACGACCGTGTGCGCGAGGTAGTGCGCGCGTGCAGAGGCGCAGGAATACCCATAAGGATCGGTGTCAACAGCGGCTCTCTCGAAAAGGAGATACTCGCAAGGCACGGCGCACCCACGCCCGAGGCTCTTTGCGAGAGCGCGATGTACCACGTCTCGCTACTTGAAAAATACGATTTCGACGATATAGTCATCTCGATAAAGGCATCCGATCCGTACAATATGATCAAGGCTAACAGACTTCTTGCATCAGAGTGCCCCTATCCGCTCCATCTCGGCGTTACAGAGGCAGGAAGCAAGGAAATGGGCTCGATCAAGAGCGCTGTTGGCATTGGTGCGCTTCTTTGTGACGGCATCGGAGATACGGTGCGAGTTTCGCTTACCGATGATCCCAGCGAGGAGATCGGCGCGGCAAAGAGCATATTTAACGCGGTCGGACTCGAAGGACAGTGCGGTATGAACATCGTAAGCTGTCCCACCTGCGGCAGAACCAAGATCGACCTCATCTCGCTCGTCTCTCAGTTTGAGAAACGCGCAAAGGAAGAAGGTCTTACGGACAAGCCTATCAAGGTGGCGATAATGGGTTGCGTCGTAAACGGACCGGGCGAGGCGCGCGAGGCTGATATTGGCATCGCGGGCGGTCGCGGCGAGGCTGTGCTCATCAAAAAGGGCGAGATCGTCGCAAAGATACCCGAAGGAGACGTAGTCGAGCGTCTTATAGAGGAGATAAAGAAAATAAAGATTTGAGGGGGAAGCGATGGCAAAAACGCTTGCAGAGCTTTTCAATAAATACCTGCCAACACCCGAGCAGTCGACTGTCCTTTCGGGAGCTGAGGTCATCAGCTTCAAGACCGATAAGGCAAACAGACTTCTCGAGGTAAAGGCTTCATTTAAATATATAATCCCCAAGGACGAACTTTACGAGATAGAGGCGGCTGTAGCGGCGGCATATACGCTCAACCACTGCAAGATACTTCCGCAGTACCCGAGCGTGCTATTCTCATATGAGTACATTCCCGAAATTCTCAAGGAGGCAGAGCGCGTAGGTGCGGTAGCAAGAGGCTTTTTCGGCAACTACACCTACACGATGAACGACGGACTGCTGACCGTCAAGATCCCGTTTTCCGCAAGTGGCATAGGTCTGCTTGAGAGCGCGGATACGCCTGCTATCATTGAGAATATCATCTATAGCGAGTTTGGCGTAAGACTCAGAGTCAAGATCGAACAGGATGGCTTCGCTCTTGATATGATGTCGGACGATTATAGATCCCGACTTGAGCATTTTGACAGACAGATAGCACAGGCGGAAAAAGATTACGAGGCTAACGTTGAACGAGGCTCTATGCAGGCAAAGCAGCAGGCTGAGGCTGTCTCGAACGAGCCGAAGCTCCCGAAGCTCGCGTCTATCTATGAGGAGACCGGAGTTGAATATCTTGACGAAAAGACGCTGAAGATCGGCGCATCGGTTTTTGATATCTCAAGCCCCGAGTTCGTTATCGGCGTTGCTTTTGACATCAAGCCCGTGCTTATCTCAAGCATTACCAAGGCAACCAAGAACATCTGCATCGTCGGCGAAGTGTTTGCCTACACGAGTGAGGCTAACCGCGCGGGAGATAAATTCAACGTATCCTTCGGAATATTCGACGGAAGCGCGTCGATGTTCGTCAAGAGATACTCGCTTGACGTAGACGCGGAGAAGGAGCTTGGCTCTACCATCAAGAACGGTATGGTCATCGCAATCCGCGGATACAGCAAGGAAGAGCGAAACGACGCGACAGAGCTTTATATGAATATCAACGACGTTGCGGTAATCTCCAAGAAAAAGCGCAAGGATAACGCACAAAAGAAGCGAGTTGAGCTCCATCTTCACACTAATATGTCGAGTATGGACGCTCTCATACCGCCAGATGTTGCCGTAAAGACCGCGCAGGCGTGGGGACATCCCGCAGTCGCGATAACCGACCACGGAAACGTTCAGGGCTTTCCCGAGGCTATGCTCGCCGCGGATAAGACCGGAATGAAGGTCATTTACGGTATGGAGGCATACTTCGTTAACGATACCGCAAGCGCGGTGTACGGAAGGTACGAATGCAACTTTGATGACGAATTTATCGTCTTTGATATCGAGACCACCGGACTCTCGCCAATCAACTGCAAGATCACCGAGATCGGTGCGGTCAAGGTCAAGAGTGGCGAGGTGATCGAAGTATATAACACCTTCGTGAACCCCGGTGTTCCAATACCGCCCGAGATCGTCGAACTTACCTCGATCACCGACGAGATGGTCGCAGATGCAAGAAAGATCGACGAGGTACTGCCCGAATTCCTTTCATTTGTCGGCGACAGACTTCTTATTGCGCATAACGCAAACTTCGACGTAAGCTTTATCAGAGCGGCTGCAAAGGAGCTTGAAATTCCTTTCGAGAACGCGTATCTCGACACCGTCGGACTCTCAAGATTTTTAAATAAAGAGCTTAAATCTCACAAGCTCGACGTGCTTGCAAAGCATTATCAGCTTGGAGATTTCAACCACCACAGAGCCTGCGACGACGCTGAGGTGCTCGCGCGGATCTTCTTCAAGATGGCTGAGCAGCTCTCAGAAATGGACGTCAAGGACTTCAAGGATCTTGAGCACGAGTTCAGCGCAAACGCAAATCCGCTCACGCTCAAGCCTTACCACCAGATAATTCTTGTCAAAAATCAGGTGGGTCTCAAGAATCTCTACAGACTCATCTCGTCGAGCTACCTTTCTTACTATCGCCGTCAGCCCAGAATTCCCAAGACCGAGCTTGAGAAGTACCGCGAGGGACTTATCATCGGCTCTGCTTGTGAGGCTGGCGAGCTCTTCAGAGCTATTTTAGAGGGCAGGCCCGAAAGAGAGATAGAAGAGATAGTGAACTTCTACGACTACCTCGAGATACAGCCGATCTGCAACAACAGATTTCTTATTGCTGAGGGAACAGTAGCCGACGACGAAGGGCTCCGCGAGCTCAACCGTAAGATCGTTGCACTTGGAGAAAAGTACAATAAGCCCGTCGTTGCAACCTGCGACGCGCATTTTCTCAACGAAGAGGACGAAATATACAGAAAAATTCTGCTCGCGGGAATGAAGTTCAAGGACTGCGACCGCGATATCCACCTCTACTTCAGAACCACCGAGGAAATGCTTGAGGAATTCAAGTATCTCGGCGAGGAAAAGGCATATGAGGTCGTAGTCGAGAACACTAATAAGATAAACGATATGATCGGCGAGGTCCGCCCGATTCCCAAGGGCTCTTACACTCCGCATATGGACGGAGCAGAGGAGGAGCTTCAGGAGAAGTGTTGGACGAGAGCCAAGACGATGTACGGCGATCCCGTGCCCGAGATCGTTTCAAAGCGTCTTGAAAAGGAGCTTACCTCTATTATCAAGAACGGCTTTGCGGTGCTTTATATGATCGCGCAGAGGCTGGTTTGGTATTCCGAGAGTCAAGGATACCTTGTCGGCTCGCGTGGCTCGGTAGGCTCGTCCTTCGTCGCTACGATGGCGGGTATTTCCGAGGTAAATCCCTTGCCACCGCATTATTATTGCCCGAAGTGTCAGTATTCGCAGTTCTTTACCGACGGCAGCGTCGGTTCGGGATTTGACCTGCCCGACGCATACTGCCCGAACTGTAACACAAAGCTCAACGCGGACGGACACGATATCCCCTTTGAGACCTTCCTCGGCTTCTACGGTGATAAATCCCCCGATATCGACCTTAACTTCTCGGGAGACGTTCAAGGTAAGGTACATAAATACACCGAGGAGCTCTTCGGCGCCGAGAACGTGTTTAGAGCGGGAACTCTCGGTACGCTTGCCGATAAGACGGCTTACGGATTTGTTGCAAAGTATTTTGAGAGCAAGGGCGTGAGCGTCGGCAAGGCAGAAATGGAGAGAATTATCACGCATTGCGTGGGCGTTAAGCGTACCACAGGTCAGCACCCGGGCGGAATTATCGTTGTTCCGAGAGAATACGAGGTCTACGACTTCACACCCGTTCAGCGACCTGCGGACGACCCCAACTCAGATATCGTAACAACGCACTTCGCGTTCTCATATCTGCACGATACAATCCTTAAGCTTGACGAGCTCGGCCACGATATTCCTACCAAGTACAAATGGCTCGAGACCTTCTCGAACACGAGCGTTATGGATGTTCCCATGAACGATCAGGAGGTCTATAAGCTCTTTGAGTCGACGCGTCCTCTCGGCATCACTCCCGAAGATATCGATGCGCCTATAGGAACTTTCGGACTTCCCGAGTTCGGCACGCACTTCTTACAGCAGGTTCTGGTCGACGCAAAGCCGAAGAACTTTGCCGATCTTCTTCAGATATCGGGACTTACTCATGGAACGGGCGTTTGGCTTGGTAACGCGGACGAGCTTATAAAGCAGGGAATATGCGATATTTCAAAGGTTATCGGATGTCGTGACAACATAATGAATGACCTTATCCGTTACGGTGTTGAAAACGCGCTTTCCTTTAAGATAATGGAGGCTGTGCGTAAGGGTAAAGGACTTACTCCCGAATGGGAAGCCGCGATGCGCGAGCACAATGTACCCGAGTGGTATATCGACTCCTGCAAGAAGATCAAATACATGTTCCCGAAAGCACACGCGGCGGCTTACGTTATGTCGGCGATCCGTCTCGGATGGTACAAGGTGCATATCCCGATAGCATTCTACGGCGCGATGTTCACGGTCGCTCCCGGTGGCTTTGACGCTGAAATCGTGGGCAAGGGAAGAGCCAACGTAATGGCAACCATCAAAGATATAGAAAAGAGAGGAAAAGAAGCATCTCCAAAGGAGATCGCCTCTATCCCCTCGCTTCAGCTTGCCAACGAGTGTATGGCAAGAGGAATCAAATTCCTCTCGGTCGACATCGAAAAATCGCATTCCTACGCATTCCTGCCCGAAGGCAATAACGCGATGCGTATGCCTTTCTCGGCACTCCCCGGACTTGGCGAGAATGCCGCGGCTAACATTGTAAAGGCGCGCGACGAGGAGAAATTCTTCTCGGTAGAGGATCTGCAAACAAGAGCAAAGCTCTCCAAGAGCGTCATCGAGATACTGCGCAAGAACCACGCGCTCGATAACCTCAACGAGACCGACCAGCTCTCGCTGTTCTGATCTACAATTTAAAAATATAAAGGACGAGAGCGTTCTCGTCCTTTTATTTATCCAAATGCTATATCAAGCATCATCATCACGCAAAAGCCTGCCGAGAAGCTCAGAACGCTTATCGGAGACTCGGGCTCTGACAGACTTGGCATAAGCTCGCTGATCACCGCGTAGATCATCGCGCCCGCCGCAAATCCGAGTAGATACGGAAGGATTGGCAGCACGACCGATATCGCAAGTAAAGTCAGGCACGCGCCCACGGGCTCGACAAGTCCTGAGGCGACACCGCACAGAAATGCCTTTGCTCGCGAGCGACCGTCAGCACGGAGCGGCATTGAGATTATCGCGCCCTCGGGGAAATTCTGTATTGCGATGCCTAAAGAGAGCGCAAGCGCGCCGCCGAGTGCCTCACCCGACGGATGTGCGAGATACGCGGCATAAGCAACACCGACCGCCATTCCCTCGGGAAGATTGTGTAGCGTCACAGACAGAACGAGCATCGTGTTGTCACCAAAACTACGCTTCGCTTTGTGCAAAAGCTTGCTCTCGTCGACACTTGAGAGCAATCGATGTGAGATCAGAAGAAAAAATATACCGCACCACAGACCGAGTGCGGCAGGGAGAAACGCAAGCCGACCAAGCGCGCGCGAGCTTTCGTATTCCATCGCAGGAATAAGCAGACTCCAAACAGACGCCGCGATCATAACCCCCGCCGCAAAGCCGCTGATAACTCTGCGCGTGCTGCTACTTAAGTCTTTCTTCATAAAAAACACACAAGCCGCTCCTAGTACTGTACCAAGAAGAGGTAGGAGAATGCCCATCAAAATTTGCAGATACATATATCACCTTCAGATGTAGATTTTAATTTGTCTACTGATAATTCTATGCTCAAAATCCTACTGATGTGAGAGCACACTATTGACAAAAAGAGTAAAATGTGATAAAATGGTATCTGTATAAGATTATGTATTTTTACGGAGGATCTATGAAAAAAGGCTGTTTTTTCATCCTGCTTTTGCTCTGCGTCCTTACGCTTTCAGCTTGCGCAGGTGGATTTGACGATACGGAATATGCAATAGTTTCCAAGGGAAATGTAAGTGAAGACGGATTTATATACAGCGTTTACGAAAATAAAACCGCGGCTATCACGGGAATAAAGACACCTGATGCTATCGTGACTGTGCCCGAAAAGGTTGGCGGATACACGGTAGTCGAGATCGCAAGCGAAGCATTCCGTGATGACGAGATGCTTCAGCTTCTCACTCTCCCGAAGACCGTAACCAAAATAAGCGAGAGCGCGTTTTCGGGTTGCTCCGCGCTTATCAAAGCCGATCTCGGCGGTGGAGTTAAGAAGATAGAAGCAAGCGCATTTTACGATTGCGAATATCTTTGCGAGGTGGTCGGCACGGATTCTCTCATCTATATCGATGAGGTAGCATTCTATGCTTGTACCTCGCTCGCTCGCTTCAGCTTTCCCGAAAGTATTAAAACTATCGGAAACGAAGCGTTCGGCACTTGCATCGCACTGACCGAGGTCGCACTCCCCGAAAAGATAGAAAGCATTGGAAACGCAGCATTCTCGTATTGTAGCGCGCTGACAAGATTGGATCTCGGCGGACTTGAGAGAATTCCCGACAAGGCATTCCTGCGTTGTACGTCTCTCGGCAGAGTAATTTTGAAGGACGGCATTACCGAGGTCGGCGCGCAGGCGTTCCGCGGATGCGACCGACTCTTTGATCTTTACGTTTCAAAGAGCGTCAAAAAGATCGGATCTGCGGCATTCTCGTCCTGCCCCGAAATGAAAATAAGATATGAAGGCTCTGAGACTGCGTGGGATAGTATTGAAAGATCAAAGGACGATCTCGAGCTTGCGGTTCACTACGTACAGTTCAAGCAGAAGCTTGATAAGGAATAAGGAGGGAAGACATGAAGAATATTTCCAGATATCTCTCACTCCTGCTCCTTGTGGCTATGCTTCCGCTCGCGCTTTTCTCCTGCTCAAAGGATAAAAAGGAATCATTCGTTCTGCCCGAGCGTGAAATTGAGGACAGCACCATCTACGAATACGGAGATTTCTCCTATAGCATTTATAACGACAACACCGCGCTTATCTCGGAATACAGCGGTAACGACGCAAGCGTAACTATCCCCGAGGAGATCGAAGGCAACAAGGTCGTTGCGATCGCCCCGGGCGCATTCGCGTTTAATACTTCAATTACTTCTGTCTCTATCCCGAACACCGTCGAGGTTATCGGCGATATGGCATTTGACGGATGTACCTCGCTTGCAAGCGTTAAGCTTAGCGAGAAGCTCTGGAGCATCGGACCTGATGCGTTTAACGAAACACCGTGGGATAAAACTCTTACAGACGAATTCGTCGTAGTAGGCGACTCGCTTCTCTATAGATACAACGGAAGTGCCGCTTGCGTTACTATTCCCGAGAATATCAAGCATATCGGACCTGCGTTTTACGCCAACGATCGCATCTGCGACGTTGATGTAGGTGACGGAGTTTACACCGTAGGCAGCGGAGCGTTTTTGTTTTCAACAGTATCTAACGTCAGCATCGGTAACAGCGTCGTACTGATCGATTCCTACGCTTTCCAAGGCTGTGATAGGCTCTTATCTGTCAATATTCCCGACAGCGTAAAGCGTATTTCGCATTTTGCCTTCTACGGTTGTGTCTCGCTCGGCTCTGTAAAGCTCGGTCAGAATGTAGAAACTCTCGGAATATCCGCGTTTCACTCCTGCGCTCAGCTCAAGCTTATCACACTTCCAAAGACTCTCAAGAATATTACTCTCAACGCCTTCAAGGACGTAAACAACCTTGCTTACGTCTACTACGAGGGAACTCCCGAGGAGTTCGAGGCGATCGAGATTGACCAAACAAATTATCTCTTGCTCGATGCCAAGAAATTCTATGAAAACGGCTATAACGGAGAAAAAGATGAAAAATAAAGGCATTATAAAAAGCATATTGCCGTCGCTGCTCTCGCTGATATATATCGTCGCGATCACGCTGACACTTGTGCTTATCTACTCCACAACACAATATCTTCCGTTTCTCTTAGTCGCGCTGATCCTCAGTCTACTCGTTGCGATAATCACGGTCGTTGCGCTCCTGGGTATTTCTGCTCGCGAACGTAAGCCCGAAAAAACCAAGTGCGAAGAGGGAGAAAAGCTAAAGTTTTCCGCACGCGCGGGCTTTGCAGCTCGCTTGACGGTATGGACGATCGCCCTTGTATATAACAAGATACGTAAGGTAGCTATGCTCGTACTCACTATAGGAGCTGTGTGCGGCGTGACCGTATATTTTGCTATGATGCTCCGCCGCGCGACATCACTCTTCAAGCTCTCGTTCTGGCAGCCCGTTCTGCTCGTCGTGCTTTTCGTGCTGTCGGTCATATTTGATAAATGGTGCAAGCACACCGAGACCGACTCACAAAGGAATGCGGCAACGCTTGCAAACGCGAGAACGGTGTTCTATCTGCTCCGCGTGACCTTTATTACCGTATCCGTAGTGTCGGTCATATCCTTGCTTGGTTTTGGAGATCTGCAAAAGTACGCAATATGGATAATTTCGGCAATATTCTTCTACGTTGCGGTGCTGACACTCGTGTCAGTAGTCGTTCTGCTTATCCGCAGAGAGCTTTTCACCTCTCCGAGACTAATAATTCCTCTGCCTTTTGCAAACATCGGCAAGCGTGACACTGGAGTTATATCCTTCCTTGAGAAGAACACGGGCATCACGATGCGCGGACTCTGGAGTATGAAGCTCGTCAAAACCGTGCTGCCTTATACCGCAATTCTCGTTTTCCTGCTTTTCTGGGCGTCTACGGGGCTTGTGCAGATCGAACCATATCAGCAGGGCGCGGTCTACAGATTTGGCAGACTTTCAAACGAAACGCTTGAACCCGGTCTCCATATGACTCTGCCTTATCCGATCGATAAGGTCGAGATCTATGATACCGAGAGTATAAACAAGATAACCGTAGGATATGCGGCAAAGGAGGACTCGGACAATCTCTGGACAGGAAGTCACGGCACAAACGAGCATAAGCTTTTGCTCGGCAACGGTAACGAGCTTGTCTCGGTCAACCTCAGACTTGAGTTCAAGATAAACGATCTTACTAAATATCTGCGCGCGTCCTCGTCTCCCGCGGCAATACTTGAGGCAAAGGCTTACGAGCTGATAACCTCGAAGATAATCGTCGCAGACCTTGAGGATCTGCTTGCGGTCGACAGAGCAAAGTTCACCGAGGAATATACCGCAGAGCTTCGCGAGATGCTCGCAGGGCAGGATATCGGACTTGAGCTTGTGTCTGTCGTGCTTGAGAGCATACATCCGCCGCTTGAGATAGCCGCGATATACCAGGAGGTAGTCGGCGCGGAGATCTTGGCTGAGGCGATGATAAAGCAAGCAAATTCCGATGCCAACGTGACGGTCACC
The DNA here is from genome assembly GCA_017453285.1 of Clostridia bacterium. Classification (GTDB taxonomy): domain Bacteria; phylum Bacillota; class Clostridia; order Oscillospirales; family CAG-272; genus HGM12713. The sequence continues at coordinate 18,528 of JAFTKL010000098.1, forward strand.
AACGCAGAGGCGGAGAAGAATGCAAGCATCAACGCGGCAAACGCAGAATATCACAACAAGGTCGCATCCGCAACCGCCGATGTATCTGAATTCAACGCGAGCGTTGAGGCAGCGGCAGGAAATCCCGACGCGTACCATTATTATAAATACCTCAAGGCTGTATCCGAGGCATACGGAAAAGCAAGGCTTGTTATAGTCGGAGAGGGTGTCGACAGCTCAAAGATCTACTTTGGCAATCTCGGCATACCGCTGACGGAATGAGAGGGAATAGCATGAAAAAAGAAAAGATTGTAAACGGCGAGAACGCCGAGATCAAAAATAAAAAGGAAAAGGGCGACGGCTCCTCTGTAGGCTTTCTTGTGCTCAAGATAGTCATCGCGGCGCTCGTTCTACTCGTCGTGTTCTACTTTGGATTTACCTGCGAGGTTCGTGAGAGCAACGCGGCAATAATCCTTCGCTTTGGCGCGCCGAGAGCCGAGATCACCGAAGCAGGTCTTTATCTCAAGCTCCCATGGCCATTTGAGACCGTGGTGACCTACGATAACAGAGTTCAGTATCTCGAGTCCAACAACCACGAGACGACTACTATGGACAAGAAGAACATAATCCTTCAGTCCTACGCGACCTGGGAGATCAAAGATCCGCTCACCTATCACAACACGGTAGGTGCTAAGGGAACCGTTGACTCCTACATCAGGGATCAGATCAAGAACGCAACAAACAGCGTAATGGGTACTTATACTCTCTCGGATCTTATCTCTTCGCAGAACGAGGACATCAAGACCGACGAGATCCAGCAGAAGATCTTCGAGCTCGTCAAGAGCAATTGCGAGGCAAACTACGGAATATCCGTCATCGATGTAAGCATTTTGCGTATCTCTTATCCCGATGCTAACCTTCAGGCGATATTTGCTAATATAAGTGCTGAGCGTCAGGGCGTTATCGACAAGATACTTGCCGATGCAGAAGCGCAGGTCAGCGACATAACCACCTCTGCTGATGCAGAAGCTGAGAAGATCAAGGGCGAGGGCATTACTAAGGCGGCAGAGATCCGCGCGAAAGCAGAGAAAGAAGTCGCAAGCATCTATGCAAACGCACAGAGCGCGAACATCGAGCTTTATAAGTTTTTAAAGGAGCTTGATACCATCGTAAACTCGGTCAACGAGGGAACGGTTCTCGTTGTGGATGCAGATTCCTATCCCTTCAACATTCTTCTTGAGTACGGCAACAAGATCGAGGGCGGCTCTGACGAAAAGGTAGTCGAGGATCTGACCTACATCATCGCAACTCTTCGCTCCGAGGGCAAAACCAAAGAGGCTGACGATCTCGTCGCCGCGGTCAATGCTATCCTCGTTGCATATAGCAAAGGAGAGGGCTGATGAAAAAAAAGAATGCAGTATTTGAGGACGTTCTGCGCTCGATAAGCCGCTATTTCGTTGTGCTTGTCATCGCCGTCGTCATCTTCATTTGCTGTTCGGGTATTCGCTTTGTAAAAAGCGGAGAAGTGGCTCTCGTCCTGCGCTTCGGCAAGCTCGTGGGCAACACCTACGAGGAGCAGGTGCACGAGCCGGGTATCCTCTTTGCGTTCCCGTATATCATCGACGAGGTCGTGATAGTTCCGACAGAGACGGTGATGGAGCGCACGGTAAAGACACATTACACGAACGGTTATATGACCACTCTGCGCAACAACGGATACGTTATCACGGGCGACAGTAATATCGCGGTGATGCAGGTGTCTGTCAAGTACACGATAACAGACCCCGTTGCTTACGCGCTAAACGTAAATAACGTCGACAGTATCATCGACGCATCTGTCAGTAACGCTATGCTTGAGCGTGCCGCTTGCACTGATTTTGACGATATTATGACCACTGGCAAGGAAAAATACAGCAGCGAGGTAAAAGCTCTCGCGCAAAAGAACCTCAACAAGAACGGAGCGGGAATAACGCTCTCGACGGTTGAGCTTACCACGGTTTCCGCGCCCGAGGAAGTACGAAGCATCTACGAGCAGGTAAATACCGCGTCGGTAAATGCTGAGAAGATGATAAAAGAAGCAAATCAGTATCGCGACAACACGTTGATCAAGGCAAGAGCAGAAGCAAACGCGACCGTCTCGGATGCCAACAGTCAGCATGCGCAGAGCGTTTCAAGCGCTAACGCAGATCTTGCGAGCTTCTGGGGTATGCTTGAGGAATTCGAGGCAAATCCCGAGGTGGTAAAGACTCGAGTGCATAGCGAGAAAACTGCCGCGATACTCTCAAAGATCGGTAAGATCTACGTAGTAAAAGACGGAGATAATACCATAATCATCAAATAGGAGGCTATATGGAAAATCTTGATAACATAGCAAAAAGTAGCCTCGAAGCTCTCTCGAAAAACAACCTTACCGAAGTGGCAAAGAAAAAGCTCAGACGAGAAATAGTCTGCGGTGCGATCGCACTTGCGTGTCTCGCAGTAGGCATTGTCTACTCGCTGATATTTCCTACAAAAGCCACAATATCCGCGCTTCTTTACACAATTGCCTTTCTCATTGAGGGAATTCCCGTGCTATGCGCGGCGGTAAAGGGAATATTCTCAAAAAATCTCTCGAATGCTATGGAGATGCTTGTTGCAATAGCCATACTTGCGTGCTATTTTTCGGGCGATCTCATTCTCGCGGCACTCATTCCGCTCATTCTCAATATCGCGCATCTATTGGAGGAGCGCAGTATCATGGGAGGTCGCGACGTCATCGACGGTCTACGCAGAATGCAGCAGAGCAGCGCGATCTTGCTCGATGACGGCGAAGAAAAGACGGTCGATGCAAAGACTCTTCGCATCGGTCAGAGGATCGTAGTAAAACCCGGCGCAGGAATTGCTATAGACGGCATCGTAGTCGAGGGTGAGACAAATATTGACCAGAAGTCGCTCACAGGTGAGCCTCAGCCCGCACACGCGACTGTAGGAGACAGCGTTTACGCAGGTACGGTCAATATCGACGGAAGAATAGTTGTCGAGGTAAAAAAGGAATACGTTGATACCTCTTTTTCAAACATTCTCGCGCTTCTCGAGAAATCCGAGAGTATTTCTATTCCCGAGTCGAGAATAATCGACCGCTTTATGAAGTACTATATTCCGCTCATTCTCGCGATCTCCGCAGCAGTTGCGCTCGTCACCTCGGATATCTCCAAGGCGATCGCAATACTCGTCGTATCCTGCCCCTGCGGACAGATGCTCGTCAGCTCCGCACCTATGATAGCGGCGCTCTCGGCGGCGACTAAGAGAGGAATACTTATCAAAAATTCCAAGTTTATCGAAGAGCTCACCGATATCGACACGGTCGTGTTCGATAAAACGGGTACGCTCACGGTCGGTGATCTCTCATTGACAGAAATACGCACCGCGGACGGTGTCTCGCGCGAGGAGCTTCTTTCTGCCGCGGCAAGCGTTGCGTGCGCATCTACTCACCCGATCTCAAGAGCGCTCGTCAGCGCCGCAGAGGGAATTGAGTATAAAAAGGACCTCAGCGTCAAGGAGCTTTCGGGTAAGGGAATGATGGGAAGCTCTGCCGACGGCAAGCATACGATACTTTTCGGAAATCTCGATTGGCTGCGCTCATCGGGACTCGATATCGAAGAATACGAGGGCCTTTCGGGCTCTGTCAGCTACGTTGCCGCCGACGGACGCCTGCTTGGCGCACTCTGCTTCAACGATACGGCAAGAGCTGAGGCTAAAGAGGGAATTGAGTCGCTCAGAGAGCTTGGTATCGACAAAGCCGTAATGCTCACGGGCGACCGCAAAGAAGCCGCAGAGCGCATCTGCGAGCAGGTGGGAATTGATACTCTCGAAGCCCAGCTTCTGCCAGAGGATAAGCTTGCATCGCTCAAATCTCTCAAAGAGGAACGCTCGGTGCTTGCGGTTGGCGACGGTATAAACGACGCGCTCGCACTCAAGGAAGCGCACGTAGGCATCGCGATGGGCGCGATGGGCTCGGATCTTGCGATACAGTCTGCCGATATCGCGCTTATGAACAACAATCTGCTCAATATCCCGTTTGCAATAAAGCTCGCGAGAAAGACCAAGTCGATAATCTATCAAAATCTCGTGCTTTCAATCGGCATCAGCGCACTTATGATAGGACTTTCGGCTTTCGGCGTGATCAGCGCGCTCGCAGGCTCGATCTTGCATAATTTCGGAGCATTCGCAGTGCTTATCAATAGCTCGAGAATACTAAAGACCGAATAATAAAACGAAAAAGCACCCGAAAGGGTGCTTTTTAGCTTTTTATTTCAGAAAATTATCTGTTGAGAATAAGCTTGGTAAGCTCAACGGGGCTTACGATAACGCCGTCCTTGTAAACTCTCATATTACCGGATGCGATCTCGTCGATGAGGATAACCTCACCGTTGTTGTAGCCGAATTCAAACTTGATATCCCAAAGGTCAAGACCGATAGTCTTGAGGTCGTCAGCAACGATCTTGGTGATAGCAAGAGTCTGTGCCTTAAGGCTCTCGAACATCTCAGCAGTCATAACGCCGAGAGCAACGAGTCCCTCACCGGTTACGAGCGGGTCGCCCTTCTCATCGTTCTTGAAGGTGCACTCAACGTATCCGCCCTCAAGGACTGTGCCGTCAGCGATGTACTCGCCGTATCTGCGGATAAAGCTGCCGGTAGCAACAAGGCGGCAGATGACCTCGAGTCCGTGACCGAAAACCTTTCCGGGAAGAACTTCCATAGTTGCGTCGTCGATGTTAGCGCTTACGTAGTGAGTCTTGATGCCCGCCTTCTTGAGAAGCTCGAAGTAGTAGATAGAGGTCTTGAGGTTTTCCTTGCCGATACCGTCGATCTTGAGTCCTACGGTGTTCTCACCGGGATCAAACACTCCGTCCTTACCTGTGCAATCGTCCTTGAACTTAAGAAGAACGTTGCCGTTGTCGAGAGAGAAAACGTCTTTTGTTTTGCCTTCATAGATCTTTTTCATAATAATTTTGCTCCTTGATCAAAATCAGAAAATGTATAACACAGATATTTTAGCACAAAAATTGCAATTTGTATATATTTTTTTCGAAATTTTTTTTGATAAATTTAAATTTTTTCGTCTAAGACAAATTTTTTCTCTCTGCTTGACATAATTTGTTTAATATGCTATACTTTTTACTATCAACCATAGGAGAAAAATTTTGAATTTCAACGATCGTACCTGGGCAGAGGTAGACCTCGATGCCATTGAATATAATTACAGAACTGTGCGCTCCTCACTCCCGAAGGGCACCAAGACCTGCTGTGTCGTAAAAGGCAACGCATACGGTCACGGCGCGGTGCGCGTGGCAAAGCACTTGAGCGCGGCAGGAGCAGACTTTTTTGCCGTCTCGAATATCGACGAAGCTCTGATACTGCGCAGAGCAGGGATTAAGGCAAAGATAGTAGTTCTTGGATACACACCGCCAACGAGAGCCGCAGAACTCGCCGCAAATAATATCTCTCAGTGCGTGTTTTCCTCGGAATACGCAAAAAATCTTGCAAGCTATGCCGAGGACACAGGAGTAAATCTCGCAGTACATATGAAGATCGACACGGGAATGGGCAGACTCGGCTTTATCTTCCGACATTCAGCAGACGAGTCGCTTGAAGAGCTCTGCGAGGCTTGCTCGTATTCCTGCTTTATTCTCGAGGGAATATTCACTCATTTCCCGACAGCCGACGAGGAGACCAACGGCGAGACTGCAGAGAGATTTGAACGCTTCTGCGAGGTGATCAACTCACTTAGCGCGCGCGGTTACAGCTTTGAGATAAGACACTGCGCCAACAGCGCGACCTCGCTCCGCTATCCCGAGTTCAGTCTCGATATGGTGCGTCTTGGCATCGTACTCTACGGCGCGCTGCCTGCCGACTCTATGCAGACCGACTTCAAGCCGCGCACGACTATGTCGCTGAGAACCGTAGTTTCGAACATCAAGATCGCCCGCAAAGGCGACACAATCGGCTACGGCGGCACGTTCGTAGCACCGAAGGATATGAAGATAGCAACTCTGCCGCTTGGATATGCCGACGGATTTTTGCGCACTAACTCGGATAACGGCACACCGATACTGATAAAGGGAAGGAGATGCAGTATCCTTGGACGGATATGTATGGATCAGCTTATGGTCGACGTTGATGACATATCCGATATTTCGGTCGGAGACGTGGTGACGGTATTCGGAGATGATGGCATTTCGGTTTCCGAGCTCGCGCACTGTGACAAAACTATCCCTTATGAGATCCTTTGTATGATCGGCGCGCGCGTACCGAGATACTACCGCAAGGACGGCAAAGTAGAAAATCCGTAAAATAACACAAATTTGAGAGCACAAAATAGTGAAAATTTTATATTAAAAAGGAGTTTTTTCTGTTGACTTTCGAGGCGTATTATGATATAATGATTTTGTTAGTTTTTTATCCTTTGTAAGACTTTTTGTAACCGGCGGATTCAGTGGAAAAAACCACAGTGGAAGCAAGAAGTAATATGCCGACCGCCTGGGCAGACCTGTCTTAGTAATGGGATAGGACTGCCCGTTTTTTTGATTTTAGGAGGTAGAAATGAAAAAAGTTGGAATCATCATGGGAAGTGATAGCGATCTGCCCGTAGTAAGCAAGGCTATCGATACTCTTAAGGAATACGGCGTGCCTTTTGAGGTCCACGTTTACTCCGCTCACAGAACGCCCGTTGAGGCTAAGGAGTTCTCATCCTCTGCGCGCGCAAACGGCTTCGGAGCTATAATTGCCGCTGCGGGAATGGCAGCTCATCTTGCAGGAGCAATAGCTGCAAACACCACTCTCCCCGTTATCGGTATACCCGTACAATCTAAAAATTTAGGCGGCATGGACGCGCTTTTATCGACGGTAATGATGCCCTCGGGTATTCCGGTGGCTACCGTCGCCATTGACGGCGCTACCAATGCCGCTTTATTAGCTATACAGATCCTCGCAGTCGAGGACAAGACGCTCGCTGATAAGCTCGACGCGGCTCGCAAGGCAGGCGAGGAAAAGGTTCTCAGAAAGAACGCTGAGATCTCTGCTACCTACAACGTATAAGGAGGAGCTATGGGCGGATTTTTTGGAGTTACAAGCAAGCGTGAGGCTATATCGGACGTGTTCTTCGGAACCGACTACCATTCGCATCTCGGTCCTCGCAGAGGCGGTATGGCGGCATTTGATAGTGAGATTGGCTTGCAGCGAGATATCCACAACATAGAAAACTCACCCTTCAGAACCAAATTCTATCACATCTTCGACGAGATGAAGGGAAATGCGGCGATCGGATGCATCAGCGACTCCGATCCTCAGCCTCTGCTGATAAGATCCAAGCTCGGAACTTACGCGATGGCTTTCGTCGGTCGCATAAATAACGCTGACGAGCTTATCGATAACTATCTACGCACCGATATGGCGCACTTCAACGCGATGACGGGCGGAAAGATAAACTCGGTTGAGCTTGTCTCGGCACTCATCAACCACGCCGACAGCTTCTGCGACGGTATCAAATTTGCACAGCATCAGATCGACGGCTCGATGTCTCTGCTAATCCTCAAGGACGACGGGCATTTGATAGCCGCGAGAGATAAATACGGCAGACTGCCCGTCATTATAGGCAAGAACAGATCGGGACACGCGGTATCCTTCGAGTCATTCGCTTTTGAGAAGCTCGGATACAAGAAAGAATGTGAGCTGGGTCCCGGTGAGATCGTAGAACTCTCGCCCGAGGAAATAATTCAGCTTGCCCCTGCGGGAAGCGAGATGAAGATTTGCTCGTTCCTCTGGAGCTACTACGGATACTCCAACTCAACGTATGAAGGAGTAAACGTCGAGCTTATGAGATACAGGAACGGCGAGATACTCGCTAAGAACGATCGCGAGATGGATCGCGCGCAGGACATCGACTACGTATGCGGCGTGCCCGACTCGGGAACACCACACGCGATCGGATATGCAAACGAAAGCGATGCGAAGTTTGCAAGACCATTTATCAAATACACACCCACTTGGCCCAGAAGCTTTACATCTGCCAAGCAGGCAGACAGAAATAAGATCGCCAAGATGAAGCAAATTCCCGTAGAGGAACTTATAAAAGGCAAGAAGCTGCTCTTTGTCGACGACTCGATAGTACGAGGAACTCAGCTTCGCGAGACGGTAGAATTCCTCTACGATAACGGAGCTAAAGCTGTGCATATGCGTTCGGCTTGTCCGCCCATAATGTATAGCTGCAGATACCTCAACTTCTCGAGAGCAACGAGCGAGCTTGAGCTTATCGCAAGACGCACCATTCTTGAGCTTGAGGGAGAAGAAGGTTTTAACTACATTGAGGAATACAGCGACGGCTCGACCGAGCGAGGCAAGAAGCTTCGCGAGAAGATCGCAGAAAACTTCAAGTTCGACTCGCTCGAATTCCAATCACTTGAGGGAATTATCAAGGCGATCGGAATAGATTCCTGCAAGCTCTGCACTTATTGCTGGAACGGCAAGGGTTAATAAGGTTTAAAATTAAGTTTATATACGAAAGGAACTATCAAAATGTCAAAGAGTTACAGTGAAAGCTACAAGGCAGCGGGCGTTGATATCACCGCGGGCTACAAGTCTGTCGAGCTTATGAAGGCTCACATCGCACGCACCAAGAACGAGGGCTGCCTCGACGACGTAGGAGGCTTTGGCGGTTGCTTCGGTCTCAATCTTGCAGGAATTGAAGAGCCTGTGCTCGTATCGGGTACTGACGGAGTAGGAACAAAGCTCCGCTTTGCTATGCTTCTCGACAAGCACGACACTATCGGTATCGACGCGGTCGCTATGTGCGTAAACGACATTATCTGCTGCGGCGCAAGACCTTTGTTCTTCCTCGACTATATCGCTTGCGGAAAGAACTACCCCGAAAAGATCGCCGCTATCGTTGCGGGCGTAGCTGAGGGTTGCGTACGCTCGGGATCTGCACTCATCGGTGGTGAGACTGCTGAGCACCCCGGTATGATGCCCGAGGACGATTACGACCTCGCAGGCTTCAGCGTTGGTATCGTTGATAAGAAAAAGATCATAGACAACACCAGAATGAAAGAGGGCGACGTAGTTATAGCACTCGCTTCGAGCGGTGTTCACTCCAACGGATTTTCTCTCGTTCGTAAGGTATTCGACGTAGAGAACAACACCACACTCACCGATCCTTGTGAGGAGCTTGGCGGCAAGAGCATCGCCGAGACTCTTCTCACTCCTACAAAAATTTACGTAAAGCCGGTTCTCGCACTTCTCGAGAAGGTAGACGTAAAGGGAATAAGCCACATCACAGGCGGCGGCTTCTACGAGAATATCCCGAGATCCATCCCCGACGGACTTACCGCGAAGATCACAAAGTCCGCAGTTAAGGTACTTCCTATCTTTAAAATGATCGAGAGAGTCGGAAACGTACCCGAGAGAGATATGTACAACACCTTCAATATGGGCGTTGGTATGAGCATAGTCGTTTCTGCTGATCAGGTCGAGACAGCACTCGAGATCCTCAGAGGCGAAGGCGAGGACGCTTACGTTATCGGCGAGATCATCAAGGGTGACGACGGAGTGGTATTTTGCTGATGAATAACCCTGTAACTAAAATAGCCGTTCTGGTTTCGGGCGGCGGAACAAATCTTCAGGCGCTCATTGACGCCGAAGCTCGCGGAGAACTCGGATGCGGCAAGATCTCGCTTGTCATCGCATCAAAGCCCGACGTTTACGCGCTCGAGAGAGCCAAGAACAACGGCATCGAGGCTATAGTTCTCGCGCGTAAGGAATATTCCGATATCGCGGCGTACTCCAAGGCTCTTGCAGATACGCTTGAGCAAAAGGGAACTGACCTTGTTGTGCTGGCAGGATTTCTTACTATCATCGACGAGCAGGTCTACGAAAGATTTCCGAATAAGATTCTCAACGTTCACCCCGCTCTCATCCCGTCCTTCTGCGGCAAGGGATATTACGGTCTGCGCGTTCACGAGGCGGCGCTCGAGAAGGGCGTTAAGGTCTCGGGAGCGACCGTGCATATCGTGACACCCGAGTGCGACGCAGGACCGATCGTTCTTCAGAAGGCGGTCGCAGTCAAAGAGGACGACACCCCCGAAACGCTCCAACGCAGAATAATGGAGGAGGCTGAGTGGAAGATACTTCCCGAGGCTGTAAAGCTCTTCTGCGAGGGCAGAATACGTGTAGAAAATAATAAAGTTTATATCAAAGGAGAATAAAAATGAAGGTATCTACTATTGCAAACGAGCTTAATTCTCTCGCTTATCACGGCAGAGGAATTATAATCGGTAAGAGCGCTGACTCCAAGAAGGCGATCACAGCTTATTTCATTATGGGCAGAAGCGTTAACAGCCGCAACCGCGTTTTCGTTGCTGAGGGCGACGCTATGCGCACAAAGGCATTTGACGAATCCAAGATGGTAGACCCTCATCTTATCATCTACTATCCCGTAAGAGTTCTCGGCAACAA
>JAFTKL010000099.1 GCA_017453285.1 Clostridia bacterium
ACTTCATTCCGATGTGTCCCATAGCTATACCGTCGCAAACTCCGATAGCAGGAATTAGGATAGGCGTACCGCCTGCCATTCTGATACCTGCCTTTACCGCGTCTGCGATCTTATCGAGGTGATAATGTCCGGGAACTATCTCACTGTGAGCGCTTACAACGCCGATAAGCGGACGTTCAAGCTCCTCTTTTGTGTATCCCATAGCATAAAATAAACTTCTGTTAGGGGCTCTCTCCGAGCCCTTTGTTACGTTATCGGAACGAAGTGCCATAATTGTTTCTCCTATTTTTGAATATGCATAATATTTCTATCAGATCTTAAATCTCTTCTTCACGGCCGCAATTATTCTAACGATTGCGGGAGAAAGAACGAGATTTACAATAAATTCACCAACAAAGTTGAAGCCTGCAAGGCCAAGAAAAACGAGCTGGAACGCGTTTTCAAACTGACCGAACGCATCTGGGAAGAGTGCGGGAAGTCCTTCCATCGTCTTAAAGAAGAAAAGAAGCATTCCGATTACGAAAATTCCCGTGTTTACGATGGGCGCGGTAATAGATGCAAGCACGGTACGAAGATAAACGAATTTCTCACCGAAAAGCTTTCCAAGTCCGTTATAAACAAGACCCGAGCAAAAACCTGCAAGTGTTGCCTTGAGCAGACAAATAAGAACGAACCACACGGGATTTGCTTCCCAAAGCATAAACGAAAATGCGTCGATGCCTGCAATTCCCATTATCATGGTTATAACTCCAAACACAGCTCCGAGGAACGCACCGCTCGTTGATCCGAGGACGCAAGCGCCGATCACTATCGGAACGAGCACGAAGGACATAGGAAGCGGACCGATCTTGATGAACGAGCCAAGCATTTGAAGCACGATGACGAGAGCTACGAGCATAGCGAGCTCTACCATTTTCAAAATTTTCTGAGTGCGGGGATTGATACTCATATTTCTTTCCCTCCTCAAGCGCAAAGTACAGCCGTGAGTGCTGTCTTAAAAGAATGATTGTTGAACATAATATGTTCCTTTCTTCAGGATTCTCACCTGATGCTACCGTCCGATATCGGTACGGTGCTTAAAATTATATAATAAAGACCGAAGTCTGTTATTATCAAAGGTTAGCGTTATAAATATGGTAAAGTCCTATAAGTGTAAGATGCTCTACGTATTCAAACTGATTTTTGCAATACGGAAGAACTGCGCGAGCATACTGTCCGGTTGCAACAAGCTCGATCTCTTCTCGAGAGAGCTTCATTTCACTTGCAAATCTTGATACAAATCCGTCAAGTGCCAAGGAACTACCGAGAATTACACCCGAGCGCACCGCATTTTGCGAATTTTTACCTATCGCACGTGACGAAAGCGCGAGATTTACATTCGGAAGCTGAGCGGCTTCGCTGTGAAGCGTGTCAAACGAAAGCTGAACACCCGGAAAGATAGCGCATCCAAGGTATTCTCCGTTCTTGCTGATAGCAGAAACGGTATTGACCGCGCCGATGTCGGCGACTATCAGCGCGCTTCCCTTCTTTTGACAGATCGCGGCGGCTGTGTTTGCCACCATATCCGCACCAAGCTCGGAAGGGTTATCGATCTTGATATGAAATCCGGTCTTTACACCCGGACCTACTACGAGCGGCTCTTTGCCGATAAATCCCTCAATACTTCTCCTGATCTTTTCGGTAAGCTGAGGAACTACGGAAGAGATGATCGCGCCGTCTATATCCTCGGCACGAATACCGCGACTTTCGGCAATAGCTCTTATTGTGAATATATATTCGTCGGAGGTCTTACGGATATCGCTTGAAATATCGAACGACGCGCGCATATCGCATCCGTCCTCGAAAAATCCGAACGAAATTATTGAATTTCCCACGTTTACTGCAAGCAACATTTTCCTTACCTCCACATTTTTCTTCACATCCTCGGCGTATGCCGAGGATGTGAAATAGAGTTTTATTACTTCTTGAGCCAGCTCATCATCTGACGGAGCTCTGCTCCGGTCTTCTCAAGCTGGTGCTCACTCTCCTTGCGGCGAGTTGCGAGGAACTTAGCTTTTCTTCCTGCGGAGAATTCCTGCATAAACTCGGAAGCAAAGGTACCGTTCTGGATCTCCTCGAGAACCTTCTTCATTTCCTTGCGTGTCTCCTCGGTGATAAGTCTCTTACCGGTTCTGTAGTCACCGTACTCAGCGGTATTGGAAATAGAATATCTCATCATAGCAAATCCGCCGTTGTTGATAAGGTCAACGATGAGCTTCATCTCGTGGATGCACTCAAAGTATGCCATCTCGGGCTCATAGCCTGCCTCAACGAGAGTGTCAAAGCCTGCCTTCATAAGCTCGGTAACACCGCCGCAAAGAACTGCCTGTTCACCAAAGAGGTCGGTCTCGGTCTCTTCTCTGAAGCTTGTCTCAAGGATACCTGCTCTGCCTGCACCAATGCCGCAAGCGTATGCAAGTGCATAATCCTTAGCCTTGCCGGTGTAGTCCTGATGAATAGCGATGAGGCTGGGAACACCCTTGCCCTCAACGTACTGGCTTCTTACGGTGTGTCCGGGGCCCTTGGGAGCTACCATGATAACGTCAATGTTCTTAGCAGGCTGAATGAAGTTGAAGTGGATGTTAAATCCGTGAGCGAACATAAGAACGTCGCCATCCTTCATGTGCGGAGCAACCTGCTTGTTGTAGATATCAGCAGCGAGCTCATCGGGAACGAGCATCATTACGATATCAGCAGCCTTTGCAGCTTCTTCAACCTCCATAACCTTGAAGTTGGGGTGAGTAGCCGCGAAGTCAGCAGCCTTCTGCCAATGTCCACTTCCCTTACGCAGACCTACAACTACGTTGCATCCGCTCTCAGCGAGGTTCATAGAATGTGCGTGACCCTGGCTACCGAAGCCGATAACGGCAACGGTCTTGCCGTCGAGCAAGGAAATATTGCAATCAGAATCATAATACTTGGTGATCATTTTTATTTTCTCCTTTGGAATATAAATAAATTTTCTAATTTAGTTTCAAATATCGTATGCAACGCTTCCGCGTTCCATAGCTATCGCGCCCGAACGGCACATCTCGATAAGCTCAAAGCCCTTGACCTCGTCAAGAAAATCGTCTATTTTGTGAGGCGTATCCGAAAGCTCTACAACGAAGCATCCGCCCGTGTTATCAATGATCTTCGCGCCATATGCCGCGATGACCTCAGCAAGCTTGTCAGCGTTTTTGTTATCTGTCGCAAACTTAACGAGCAGTATCTCTCGAATAAGGCTGAACTCGGGCTCGACCGAGAAAACGAGCTTAGACTCGTTGAGCTTCGCCGTCTGCTTGATGATCTGGTTGATGGTCTTTGTATCACCTGTAGTTTCGATAGTAATTCTCGAAAGACTTTCGATCTCGGTGGGAGACACCGTCAGAGAATCGATATTAAATCCGCGTTGAACGAACAAAGAGGATATTCTTGCAAGAACACCCGCGTTGTTTTCAACGAGAAGAACCATACACTGCTTTTTCATATCTACCTCCCGATCATTTAAAGATGGTGTCGTGTACCGTGCCGCCTGCGGGAATCATGGGCAGAACCTTTTCCTCGCGGTCGACAACACACTCGATCCATACGGGTCCGTTTGCCTTGAGTGCCTCAGCCATAGCCGCCTCGAACTCTGCAGGAGTCTCGCATCGGTAGCCTATACCGCCAAAGCCTTCTGCAACCTTTGCATAATTCGTGACTCTCTCAGGCTCACTCGAAGAAAATCTTCTGCCGTAGAATACCGCCTGCCACTGACGTACCATGCCGAGAACCGCGTTATTGAGAATAACGGTTATAACCGGTATCTTATAGCTTACCGCGGTGCAAAGCTCATTCATATTCATATGGAACGAACCGTCACTCGTGAAGTGGATGACGGGAACGTCGGGATTAGCGACCTGCGCACCGATAGCCGCGCCGTAGCCGTATCCCATAGTTCCAAGACCGCCGCTCGTCAAGAAGTTGCGAGGCTTTGTGTGGTGCAAGAACTGCGCCGCCCACATCTGATGCTGACCAACGTCGGTTACGAATATCGCATCCTCACCTGCCTGCTTGCAAGCAGTTTCGATAATGAAGTGAGGCTTGAGCACCTCGTTGCTGTCCTCGGGAATATAGTCGTCACGCTTCCATTCTGCGATGTTTTTGAGCCAAGCGTCGTGCTTGACTTCCTTTATCATCGGATTGAGCTTGCGAAGCACCGCCTTGACGTCACCGATTATTGTGTAATCCGCCGTTATATTCTTGTTTATCTCGGCAGAGTCGATGTCGATATGTACGATCTTTGCATTGTGTCCGAACTTCTGTGTGTTGAGCGCGACTCGGTCGCTGAAGCGCGTACCGATAGCGATCATAACGTCGGCTCTGTTGGCCGCGCAGTTAGCCGAATAGTTTCCGTGCATTCCCATAAGTCCGAGGTTATTTCTCTCGCCGTATCCAAGCACTCCTGCCGCCATAAGCGTATACGCTGCAGGGATATCAGCCTTGAGGATAAGCTCACGGAGCTCTGCGGATGCCTCGGAAAGTCTTACGCCACCGCCAAAGTAGATAAACGGACGCTCGGCTCTGTTGATGAGCTCTGCGATCTCCTCGACGTCGCCGACGACCTTGTCCGATCGAAGAGGCGCGTTGCTCTTCTCCTTCGGGAAATATGTAGTCTTTGCCGCTGTAATATCCTTCGGAATATCGACAAGCACGGGACCGGGTCTACCGCTTGCCGCAATTCTGAATGCATCGCGGAGCGTATCTGCAAGATCCTCGACCTTTCGTACAACGAAATTGTGCTTTGTGATGGGCATCGTAATACCCGTAATATACACCTCCTGGAAGCTATCGCATCCAATGAGGGGTGTGGAAACGTTACCCGTGATCGCGACCATAGGAACGCTGTCCATATATGCCGTCGCAATTCCTGTGACAAGGTTGGTAGCACCGGGACCGCTGGTAGCGATGACTACTCCGGTCTTGCCGGTCGAGCGAGCGTATCCGTCAGCTGCGTGAGCCGCGCCCTGCTCGTGAGCGGTCATATAGTGCGTTATCTTATCGCTGTACTTATATAACGCATCATAGATATTGAGCACCGCGCCGCCCGGATAACCGAAAACGGTGTCAACACCTTCTTCAATCAAGACGTTCGCGAGTATCTCAGAACCGTTCAAAATCATTTATCTTACCTCCAATAAATTACTGTGTAGTACCAAAAAAAGCCCTTATCTCTTACTCAAAGAGACAAAGGCCAAACGACACTCTGCGGTACCACTCTTATTGCTATCAAGGATAGCCACTCGTGCTTCACAATTCAATGAAGCTGTCCGTGATAACGGGGACAAACCGTCCGTACCTACACAACCTGTAACAAGATCTTCGGGCGGAAGCTTGGGGAGGAGTTTCGCATACATCCGCTACCGACTCGCATCACCCGTCGGCTTTCTGTAAACGGTCTATAAGCTACTGATTCCCTTCAACGCCTATAAAAATTATAGACCTATTTTATC
Organism: Clostridia bacterium; assembly: GCA_017453285.1. Lineage (GTDB taxonomy): Bacteria > Bacillota > Clostridia > Oscillospirales > CAG-272 > HGM12713. Next base: position 5,514 of record JAFTKL010000099.1, read on the forward strand.
ACTATTTGACGTCTTTGTCAAGTAATTTATGTTCACTTTTTAAATTTGGTTTGATTTGCACAATAAGTACAAGACTACGCAAAACTTTTTGTGCAAATCAAACATAATATTACTGATTATATTATAATATACAATTACAATTCAGCTATGACCTCTACCTCAACGAGAACGTTTTTGGGAAGAGTTTTTACAGCCACACAAGAACGTGCGGGCTTTGATACGAAATACTTACCATATACCTCGTTGAACGCGCCGAAATCTGCCATATCAGCAAGGAAGCAAGTAGTCTTCACGACCTTGTCAACGCTCGTTCCCGCAGCCTCGAGAACTGCGCAGAGATTCTTACAAACCTGCTCGGTCTGACCGACGATGTCTGTAGCCTCGACCTGCGCGCTTGCGGGGTTGATTGCGATCTGTCCCGAAGTAAAGAGCATATTACCGCACTTTACTGCCTGAGAGTAAGGTCCGATCGCTTCGGGTGCATTTTTGGTATAAACCTTTTCCATTTTTATTTCCTCCGTGTTATAATTATACAATTATACAAGTCTGAAGCCTGCGTCAACAAGCCCCTGCTTTACCTGCTCAATGTGCTCGTAATTCTTGGTCTCAAGAACTATGCGCAAGAAGCATCCGTTGATATCCATCTTTTCACTCGCTCTTTCGTGGTGTACCGAAATAACGTTGCCGCCGAGCTCTGCGATGATGGTAGAAACGAGCTGAAGCTGACCGGGCTTATCCATAAGCTCGATGCAGAGATTGCAGGTTCGACCCGAGGTCAGCAGACCGCGCTCGATAACTCTCGAGAGGATCGTTACATCGATGTTACCGCCTGAAACCACGCAAACGACGCGCTTGTTCTCAACGGGAAGCTTATTGAACATTACAGCCGCAACCGCGACCGCCCCCGCGCCCTCCGCGATCATCTTGTGCTGCTCGATAAGCGCGAGGATAGCCGAGGATATCTCATCCTCGGAGACCGTGACGATATCGTCAACGTACTTCGAGCAGATATCAAAGGTATTCACGCCGGGTTCTTTAACTGCAATACCGTCCGCAAAGGTAGATACCGACGGGAGCTTGCCTCTCTTACCGTCCTTAACGGACCTGAACATACTTGCTGCGCCTTCCGCCTGAACACCGTAGACCTTGGTCTTGGGAGAAAGCTGCTTTACAGCGTACGCGATGCCCGATATAAGTCCGCCGCCGCCGATCGGAACGACGATAGCGTCGATGTTATTGAGATTATTGAGAATTTCAAGACCTATAGTTCCCTGACCTGCGATAACGTCCTCGTTATCAAAGGGATGAACGAATGTGTATCCCATCTCGTCGCGGAGCTTGAGTGCGTGGTTGTAAGCGTCGTCGTAAACGCCCTTGACCATAACCACCTCAGCGCCGTAGCTCTTTGTAGCCTCTACCTTAGAGATAGGTGCGCCGTCGGGCAGACAGATAACAGACTTGATGCCATATTTCTGTGCGGCGAGAGCCACACCCTGCGCGTGATTTCCTGCGGAGCAAGCGATAACGCCCTTCTCTTTCTCTTCCTTGGAAAGCTGAGAGATCATAAATCCTGCGCCTCTGACCTTGAACGAACCGGTGAGCTGAAGATTTTCTGTCTTGAGATATACCTCGCTCTTGGGGTTTATCTTCGGAGACGGAATAAGTGTCGTCTCTCTTACTACGTCCTTGAGAACGTAAGAAGCCTGATAGATCTTGTCAAGTGTTAACATATTGAATACCTTCCCTATGTAAAAATTGAATACAAAAATAAATATAAAAAGCCTTCATCTCACAAGAGACGAAGGCTTAAAAACTTCCGCGGTACCACTCTTATTATCCCATACGGGATCGCTTACGTACTAAAATACGTTATCCTTTAACGCAGGAATACGCACTGTTCTACCCGATCACTCGCTCGACAGTGGGCTCAGAGGTGATTTAACGAAAGTGCGCTTTGCCGCTTCACACCAAACGCGGCTCTCTGCAAAAGCTTTCGGCTTTCGTCGCTCCTCATCATTGCCTTTGGAAAAATGATGCTACTATAATACCACTTTTCTGCGCTAAAGTCAAGTGGTTTTTTAAAATTTTATTTAATTTTTTCGACAGTTCCGCCCCATTCTACCACTGCAAATCCGTCGCGTACAAAGGGTTCGAAGCTTTGGGGTGCGATGTCAACGTACTCGGCAGACGCATATGCGTACATATAAACTCTGAGCATACTGTCGGGCGCAGGTGTAACGTTGAGCTTCGCGGCATCGGTATAAGCATCTGTCTGGAAGGTTATAACGTTATATTCGTTAGCTTCAAGGATAGGAAGCCAATAGATTATAAACTCATTTGCCTCGCGCGCGTTGAGCCCGATATCAGACAGAGTCTTCTCTAAAAACTCTGCAGAGTCGTTTCCACTCACGCAAAAGCCTTGTGAAAGATCGGGGGTGATATTCATTTTCGCTTCCCAATATAAGCAATAGTACTCTTTTCCGTTCGCAAACGTAAGTGTTCCGTCGGGACTTGCGGTAAAGTTATTCCAACCATCCGCGTAATCGGGATAGGTGCATATAAACTCGCCGTTAACATCGAGATCCACCGAGCAGACTGTGTCTTCGGTAGGATAAAAGTATATAACAGGCTTATAAACGTTGGTTACTCGCTCAGTAGGCTTTGGTTTAGGAGTCGTGTCTACTTCATCGAATACAGTCTTAAAATCGTCGCAAGAAAACAAACAAGAACAAAGGGACAAGATCAGTATAATCGATATCAAAGCTTTTTTCATACAATACCTCCTTAAAATCCGAATTTATTTCGGTAATTTAATTATAGCATATGAATCTGCGCTTGTCAAGATTTTCTTTTGTTTTCATCTATTCGCGCCTTTATCTCACACAGATCAAGTCTGTCCCGTGCAAACGCGCTTCGAAGTAGCTCTGCGGGAACGTACTCGTCATACTTCTCAAACACAGGTAGCTCCTTTTGAGAAACGAGCATATCAGTGCTTTGCAAAGATGAAAACGCAGATGCAAGACGGTGCTCGAGCGCGTCGGCACTTCCCTTTTCCATACGGAACGTTATATAGCACGAGCCTCCGCTCTCGATTCCGGAGATTGCAAACTCGGGAGCGATCATGGAGAGCATTCTCTTAAGAGTCCTGAACGAGCGAGTGCCGAGCCACGGGAACATACAGTAATTAAATCCGCCGAGATGTACGGTCGTATGCTCAAGCATTCCCGTGTTTCTCGCCGTGTGGCGCGCTTTCTCAAGTCTGTAGCGCGCGTTCTCCTTGAGGTACGGATAAACGGTATTCTCTTCTAAGACCCGCTTCATTCTCTCAAGGATCTTTGTGTGTATCTCACCGTACTTTCCTGGCCACGAAACCTCCATTTTGCCTTCAACACCCTTGACGAAGATAAGCTTATGCGGCATATCAAGCTCAAGGACTTCCCAAACTCTGCCCGCAAGTGCAAATCTGTCGCCTACGGGGGGAGCGGTGGTTATCGTTCCGATCTCCTCCGACTCACATCTGACTGTGTAGTCCTCGCTGTCGCTGAATACCGCGTAGAACTTGAAGCTCTGAAGCAATCTCTCACCCGCAAGTCCGACTATAAGTCCCTTTTCTTCGGTCATCTCAAGAAAATCGTTGTTGAGCATCGAAACAAGCAGAGCTTTATACGCTTCTTTGGGTACGTTCAGAAACGGCGGCAGAGAGAGCATACGTTCGGCAAGTGCCTTTGTAGAAAGTTCTCCGGTTGATGCAAGCATTGAGAGAGTCTGATGGAACAAAAGACTATACGGCTCTTTGGGAGTTCTCGGCGGTTCAATAAAACGTTGCTCGATATAAAGCTGAACTATAGCTATCGCCTGCAATAAGCTCCACGGAATAAGCTCGGGGAGCGGCGCGTTCGGCAGCGGCTCTTCTTCTCTGAATACGAACATCATCTCGGGCGGCTGACCGCGTCTGCCTGAGCGTCCGAGTCTTTGCAGAAATGCAGAGACGCTGTGCGGCGAGTCGATCTGCAATATGCGCTCAAGCCGTCCGATATCAACGCCAAGCTCCATCGTGACGGTCGCGCAGGTGACCGCGTGAGTTTCCTCGTCCTTCATCTTGCGCTCTGCCTCCTCGCGAAGCGCGGCTGAAAGATTGCCGTGGTGGATGAGGAATATATCGCGCTCTCCTCTTTTTTTGGCTATTTGTCTGAGTGTTGCACAAACGTATTCGGTCTCCTCGCGCGAGTTTGAGAACACGAGCGATTTCTGTCCCTTTACGCAATCGTACGCATATTCATATCCCGCGTCGAGCGTAGCTTTGGGCTTTGAGCGGTCCGAATTCTTCTCGGGAGTCTGCTCAAATGAAGCATTCTGTATGTAAAAATGCTCCATTCCAAGTCGCCAGCGAATCTTTTCATTGTCAAATATCGGCACGTCGGTGAGTCTGCCCGTTCCGTCGCTGAGCCACTTTGCAACAGCCTCGGGCGAACCGACAGTTGCCGAAAGTCCCACTCTTCGCGGACTTCTGCCGATGACCTGCTCGATGCGTCTGAGCTGGCAAATTATCTGATTTCCGCGGTCCGTGCCCGTAAGCGTGTGCACTTCGTCGAGCACGACGTAGCGCAGATCGCCGAAAAGTCGTTTGATATCGTTGTGGCGGTTGATCAGCATAGCCTCAAGCGACTCGGGCGTAATCTGCAGAATTCCCTCGGGATGATCGAGCAGCTTGCGCTTCTTTGACTGCGCAACGTCGCCGTGCCAATGCGTGACCTTTATCTCTGTCTCGTCAAGCAGCTCTTCAATACGGTAGAACTGATCGTTTATAAGGCTCTTGAGCGGTGCAACGTAAAGGACTCCGATGCTCGTCGGGGAATTTTCGTAAAGTTCGGTTAGTATGGGAAAGAACGCCGCCTCGGTCTTTCCGCTTGCGGTGGATGAGGTGAGCAAAAGATTGTTTTCACTCTCAAAAAGCGTTTCTGCGGCGGCTATCTGCACATCGCGCAAAGCTTCCCAGGAATGAGAATATATAAATTCCTTTATAAAGCTCGGGAATCTGTCGAATATATATTCAGCTCTTGCCATTTATCCCTCCGTATAAAATCAAAATTCTATGTCTTCTGCGCTGAAGGTCGTCTTAGGTGCTTCGTCGTCCGAAGGCTTTTCCTCTTCCTCTCGCTTCTCTTCACTGATCGCACCGCGCGCCATTATCTGCTCAAAGGTAACCTTTTCGTTCTGCATAAGGATATTGAGCACAGTCATATAGTCACGAAGCATCTCACGCGGAGTGATCATACTGTCAGCACCCGCGCGAGAGAGCGAGGAATTGAGGAAGCTTACCATCTGTTCTTCACTTATTCTCGGCTCTTTACCGTAATTGACAGCATAGAGCTTGGTTATTCTTGATATAAGTGCGAAAAGCTCGTCGTCGCTCAGCCTCTTGAGACGAATCACGGGTCCGATGAGATTCTTATAGCCCTCGGACGCGTATCTGCTGTCGCAAAGGCGGCTGCGGAGCGCCTCATAGCTGAAAAGTCCTCTGCGTGTATCATCCATAAACTGCGGCGTGCCGCCAAACACGATCCCGAGTCCTTCGGCTCTGCCCTGGAGCGTATCGTTGAACATCGATAGTATCTTCTCATAGTTATTCTCACGGATGACGCGGTGAGTAATCTTGTAGAGATTTACACACTCATCGATAAATACGATAAGTCCGCGATACCCCATAAATCTGACGAGCACCGCCCAAAGCTTGATAAAATCGTACCAGTTATCGTCGTTTATAATCTCCGAGGTCGAAAATCCGAGCGCGCTTCTTGCCTCGGTCTTAGTTGCAAATTCCCCTCTGAGCCAACGCAGACAAGCACTCTTTCTGTCATCGTCGCCGTTTACGTGCGCGAGGTAATACTGACTTATAACTCGTGAGAAATCAAAGCCGCCGACCATATCTTCAACTTTGCGTAGCTTTTCAAGCGCCTTGAGGTTAAGCTTATCTGCAAAGTCTCTGTCATCGGGCGAAGCACCCTCTGAGACAAGCTCGGACTTAAGCATATCTATCCATCTCGCAATTATCTTAGGCAGTGCCGCGCCGTCGGGAGAGGATTTTGAAGCCATATTCTTTATCAGCTCGCGGTAGGTCGCAACGCCGCTGCCCGACGTTCCGTAAAGACGGCGCTCGGGTGAAAGATCTGCATCCGCAGTAATAAAGTTCCGCTCAAGCGCGTATCCGCGGATAAGCTGAATAAGAAAGCTCTTACCGCTTCCGTAGCGACCTATGATAAATCTCATAGTAGAGCATCCCTCATTGACCTGCTCGAGATCCGACAGAAGTGCCGATATCTCGTCCTGCCTGCCTATCGCGATATAAGGCGCGCCTATTCTCGGCACGACTCCGGCAGACACTGAGAGGAGGAGCGAATTCAGTATTCTTTTGGGTATTTTATTTATATCTATCTGTGTATTCATCTATATCTATCTCCCGATCATATCATTTCTCTGTAATCTTCAATAACCGTAAAGCCGTCATCACCCTCTTCGATCAACATATCTCCGATCACTTCTACCGCGATCTCGTTGATGGCGTCAACGACCGAATCTATGAGCTTTCCCATCTGCGATGCGATCTTCTCGCACTCAGTCAGATTACCACGAAGCAGAGCCTCAACGAATGGTAAATACTCTCCAAGTTGCACTCGCAAAGGCTTCTCACCTTCACTTACTTCTGCAGTAGAGATAGCCTCAAGCGGTATCTCCTCCACAGTCACCGCAGGCTCGTCTGGCGCAAGCTCCTCTGCCTCAAACGCGGATATCAGATCTTTAGTAACGCCCCAGGAGTCGTTCTCTATCTGTTTTGCCTTCTCAAGCGAGAGTGCGGTCTTTGGCAGATCGTAAAGCACGTCATAGTCGTGCCGCTCTTCCTTCTTCGTGCTCGGCTTTGGCTTTGAGAAAAGAGTTTGCTCGAAGTATGCATCAATTGCTCTCTGCAACTCGGTGCTGACCGAGTAGACTGTGAGCTTCGATTTCACGCCGATATATGTTCGTATCTTGTTTTCTGCATATTTGACGATATCAGCCATGAGATATCTGAGCTCGTTCGAGCGTGAGAAGGAGCAATATTTCACCTCAAGCTCATATCTCTCTTTAGTAACGCAGAGCGCGCCGTCATAGGTGTTGCGCACGAGCTTGCTGTCCTCGGATGAGAGCTTTGATAGCATAACTCCACCCTCAGAGAAGAATTTGACAGCAACAAGTACCGCACCGAATATATGCTTATCAAATATCGGCAGATTGTCGTCATTTGCGAACTTGCTTTGTCTGTAGTCGTATTCAGTGCCGTATTTTATCAGCGAGCGCGCACAGGCCTCGTAGTCGCCTCGCGGCATATGAAGATAAAATTCCTTGAGCGAGGGCGCGTATTTTCCTGCGGAATGCTGAATGCTCTCGGGTGCGGGAAGTCTGTGCAGAAGGCTGAAATCGCATATCCAAAGCGCAAGCTTTGCCGCAAGAGCCGCGAACTTCTTGTGGTATCTGTTCCATACCTCTGAAAGCTCTTTTTGCGCCACGCGAACATCCTGCGCCGCACCGAGATTGAGAAGCTCGAAAACGAAAAGCAGAACGTAAGAATAGTCTACCTCAATATCCTTTCCCTCTCTGAAGCAGGTGCGCCACCAGAAGTAGTAAGAAAGCTGCTCGTCGCTAAGCTGATTGTACTGCGGAACGTAGGAATAATACGGCACCGCGTCGCAAGGCAAACCGACAACATCCTTGTAGCGAAGAGCGTCCTCGTAGAACTCGGTGTAGAGATCATATTCACTCTTTTTCTTGCGGATAGTGACCTCGTGAAGCAAGGAATTCTCGGGATAGTAAGTTTCGCTGCTCACATAGGATTCTCTGCGGATCTTCTTGTTCTCGTTGTGAAGAGGATTTATATAGCGTTTGATCACCGTGCTGTCCTCAGTTGGAGCACCCTCTCTTTTTGCGGGCGCATCCGACCTCAGCTCGACTGCATCAACTCTCGCAGAGGGCTTGCGGATCGTATATTTCTTAGGAATAAGAGATGACAGATCCCAAAAATCGTCAAGCTCGTCCATTCTGCTCTTTTTCTCATCGTTCATATATCCGCACCTCCTCTCAAACACAGTAAAAAACAGATTTTTCTATTCTTTTATTGTACCACGATTTAGCTTGTATGTCAATATTTTTTTAAAAAGCTGTTGTCACTTAACTTCTCCGATTATCTCTCCGCCGTTTTGTATAAAATTTCCGTTTCCCTTATTTGTTATATTGCCTATCGTGCCTCCGTTTATGATTATTGAATATCCGACCATTCCTTCATTCACCGCTATGGCATATTTCGTAGAATTCTCGGTTGTAATGTATCCGCCGTTGATCTCAAGTGAAACATTAGACAATAAATATATGCCCATTCCATCATCTCCCATACCCATAACGGTTCCTCCGTTTATAGTTACCTCAGTATTTGCTTCCGCATATATTGTTTTCTTATTACCTTGGATCATTCCCGCTTCAACTGTCAAAGCACCTGACTTAACACGTATCGCTGCCGTATTTTTATCCTTATGTCCCTTGTTTATTATAGCACCGTTTTTGCCTTCACTACTGTCCTTAACTGTCAACCTGCCACTTTCAATGATGATAGTATCGTTGCTCTGCTCTTTTTCTTCTCCAACGCTAAAGCCGTTAAGATCAAGTATAGTATCCTTAGTAACCTCTATCGCGCACTCATTAACATCGCCGATCAGTATCAGCTCGCCGCCAAGTCTCATAGCACCGAGAAGTTCATCATACTGCAATCCTGTCTCTACAGAATACACTACCTTTCCTTGTTCCGGAACGATCGTGCTCGGGTCAAATGGCTCCGGCTCTTCAGACTTATCACTATTCTCGGGATCATCGCCGCCTTCGGTATTGTCGCCGCCTTCGGTATTTTCTCCACCTTCGGTGTTTTCACCACCTTCGGTATTATCTCCGCCCTCGGTATTTTCACCACCTTCGGTATTATCTCCGCCTTCGATATTCTCGCCGCCTTCGGTATTCTCACCGCCTTCGGTATTCTCACCGCCTTCGGTATTCTCACCGCCTTCGGTATTCTCACCGCCTTCGGTATTCTCACCGCCTTCGGTATTGTCACCACCTTCGGTATTATCGCCACCTTCGGTATTATCGCCACCTTCGGTATTATCGCCGCCTTCGATATTCTCGCCGCCTTCGGTATTATCGCCGCCTTCGATATTCTCGCCGCCTTCGATATTCTCGCCTCCCTCGGTATTATCGTTGTTATTTGGAGTATCTGTGTTTTCCGAATCATCGGGAACATTCGGTGTTACCGTCTCTTCCGCGCCGATGACGGTAACGATATCGTTTTTTTTATTAGTAAGATCCACCTCTGTTTTCGGATCATTTATGCGCATGGTGATATCTTTGACAATATCATCGACATCATTATATATTATCTTATTTATCTCTTGATTATTCCCGACGTCAATTCCAACCTCGGCATTCACAGTATCTTGTGTAAAGCCATACGCAAGATAAAGACTAGTGCATTGTTCGTCTGGCATCTCGTCAACCACCTGCCAGAGCTTTGTGAGAGATGTTGAATTTTCTTCATCACCGCATACCTTCTTCTCATCCTTGTCAAAGACTACGAAACGCTTTTGCACACTCTCCCATACCACACAGTAATCATCATTATCTTCGATAGCGTCACTCTCATCAAATCCAAATTTCTCAAGTGCGCACATAACGTCATACATAGTCTCGATTGGACCATTTGTAATCTCATAGCTTGTGAGCGCCTTGTTAAAGTTCGTAGTCAGCTGACTGACAACTGATATCTTGGCTTGGTCTACAACCTTTGCAAATGTAGGAATTAGAACTGCGGAAAGTACCGCAATAACCGCGATTACTATAACAAGCTCCACTATCGTAAAGCCTTTTCTTTTCGCAAAAGTCTTAAACTTCTTCATATAAAACTCCATTTCAAACATTTTTGCACCTTAATAATAAAGAAGGTTAGTTATATTATAGCATATACTACGCAAAAATGCAAATTTTATATTGCAAATAAACGAAAAAAGTCGTTTAAAGGTCGTTTGACTTTAAAATTTAATAAAAAAAGAAAAAATATACTTGCATTTGTGGAAAAAATATGGTATCATATATGGGATAATAAAAATGAAAAGGAGTTCACTATGGCATCCGGTTGCAATTCGGCATTTGATATTACCGCTCTCGCGCCTCTTCTTATCTTTGGCGTATTCATTCTCTTTATGTATTTCTTTATGCTCAGACCCCAGAAGAAGCAGGAGCGCGAGACCAACGATATGAGAAACAATCTCAAGGTCGGCGACGAGATCACCACCATTGGCGGAATTATCGGTAAGATCATCAGCATCAAGGAAGAAACTGTTATGATCGAGACAGGTCACGACCGCACAAAGATCAGAATTCTCAAGTCCGCAGTCCGTAACGTTGACGTTCACGCTGAGGACGCTCAGGACTGATTAAAACCAAAAAAAATGCTGTTGCGATGCAACAGCATTTTTTATTTTATATTCTCGAATAAAGCTCGTTGAGTGCTCTGAGCTTACGTCTATCGATGCCTGCAAGCTGTGCCTTGCTTATTCTGTACGCCCAGTTATCCTTTGAGGTTCCGGGGGTATTCATTCGCGTATCTGCACCGTATATAAGGATATCTTGTATTGGCAGGATAACTCTTGCCGCGTGGGAACGGAGCATTGTCTTTATGATCTTCTCGCATCCCACGTTCCAATCCTTCTCATAGCCTCCGCAGTACTCAAGCACCCTCTCTCTCGTCTCCTCGTCCATCTCCCAAACGTATCCGAGAAGCGTATTATTATCGTGAGTACCTGTATATGCCACGCAATTATCGGTATAGTTATGCGGTAGGTGAGGTGTGTCTTTGTCACCGAGGAATGCAAATTGGAATACACGCATTCCGGGGAAACCGCTATACTCAAGAAGCGCGTTTACCTCAGGGGTGATATCTCCGAGATCCTCCGCGATAATCAGCTTATCCCCTGCGATCTCGCGAATCTTATCTATCAGTGCTTCACCAGGGCCCTTCACCCACTTTCCTTCCTTAGCCGTCTTTGCGTCGACCGGCACGCTCCAAAAAGACTCAAAGCCGCGGAAGTGGTCAATTCTCACGCCGTCGAAGAGCGTGAGCATATATTTGATCCTCTCGCTCCACCAAGCATATCCGTCCTCTTTCATAGCATCCCAATTATAGAGAGGGTTGCCCCACATCTGTCCGTCCTCGGAAAAATAATCGGGCGGAACTCCTGCGACGCTCGTAGGCTGATTGCGCTTATCGAGCAAGAACTGCGACGGATCTGCCCATACGTCTGCGCTATCGGTTGCGACATAGATCGGGATATCTCCGACAATCGAGATACCTCTCTTATTTGCGTATTCCTTTACGCTTTGCCACTGCTTGAAGAATTTATACTGTATAAACTGCCAAGTGAAAAGCACGTCGTCGTTGGATGTATCCTCGGTCCAATCCTGCCAGGGAGCATTGTGATTGGTCACGCGGAGTGCCAAGAATTTTGCCGTATTCTGAAGCTTTGGAAAGCTCTCGATAAACGAGATTATCTCGCGTCTATCCTCAACACGCATAGCGGCGCGCGTGAGAAGTGCGATACGTTCTGAATTGAGTCGGTCGAACTCGCAGAGATACGGACTTTTTTGCTTTGCGGCGGCGAGCTCCTCGCGAGTGATAAGTCCCTCGCGGTAAAGCGTGGGAAGGTCAATAAAGAACGGATTTCCGCTGAATGACGAATATGACTTATACGGAGAGTTGCACTCGTCCGCCATACAGAACGGAAGCACCTGCCAGATTGAAAATCCGCTGTCAGCCAAAAAATCTATAAAGTCTATCGCTTCCTTGCCGAACGAGCCTATGGAATATTCACCCGGAAGCGAGGATACGTGCATCAGCACGCCTGAAGATCTCTTCATAATAAAAACCCCTTGATCTTTTTGAATTACAGTAATTATCATACCATAGATCCTCAAAAAAATCAAGGGGATTATCTAATTATTTACGGTGCTTGATCAAGCCGAAGAGCTTGGAGATCTCGATGACCACCAGAGGCACGAGGATGAGTCCTACTCCGAGCAAATAAAGCATAGGAGGAAGGATAGCAAGTCCGAACGCGTGTCTGATAGGTGTGAGCATAACGAGAGCGACAAGCGCGGTAGATGCAAGTGCCGCGAGGTTGAGTGTGCGGTTGCCGAAGAATCCAATCTTGAAGAGCGAATGATCAGAACGCATATTGAACGCCTGAACGATCTGCGAGAGTGCAAGTACCATAAACGCGAGCGTCTGTCCGCCCTCAAGAGTGCCTGTAACTGTCTCACCGACCTTGAAGCCGATAAGCGTGAGTATCGCAAACATAAAGCCCTGAAGCACTACTCTGATGCCAAGACCGTGCGCAAAGATACCCTCGTCCTTGGGCTTAGGCTTTCTGTCCATAACGTCGGATTCAACTGCTTCCATACCGAGCGCGATAGCAGGAAGGCTGTCGGTTGCAAGGTTGATAAGAAGAAGCTGCATTGAAAGAAGCGGAGTTTTGTGCCAGAGAAGCATAGCGGCAAATACCGTGATGACCTCGCCAATATTCGTACCGAGGAGGAAGCCGACAACCTTCTTGATGTTTGCGTAAATGCCTCTTCCCTCTCTTACTGCGTCAACGATGGTAGCAAAGTTGTCGTCTGTAAGCGTCATATCTGCAGCACCCTTTGCAACGTCGGTACCCGTAATACCCATCGCACAGCCGATGTCAGCCGCCTTGAGTGCGGGAGCATCGTTTACGCCGTCTCCCGTCATAGAGACAATCTGCCCCTTTCTCTGCCAAGCCTTGACTATTCTGATCTTGTTCTCGGGAGAAACTCTTGCGTATACCGAGATGCTCTCTACGCACGCGTCGAGCTCTTCCTCGCTCATAGCGTCAAGCTCTGCGCCAGTGATAGCGCGGTCGCCTTCTTCAAGGATTCCGAGCTCTCGAGCAATAGCCGATGCGGTAACTACGTGGTCACCAGTGATCATAACCGGCTTAATGCCTGCTCTGCGGCAGACTGCAACAGCATCCTTAGCTTCGGGACGGGGCGGGTCGATCATACCGACAAGGCCCATAAAGGTAAGTCCGTTTTCGAGCTCCTCGGATGTGGGAGCGGTGGGTATCTCGTCGACGATCTTATATGCGACCGCAAGTACGCGGAGCGCATCCGAGCTCATCTGCTCGGTGATCTGCTTTGCCTTCTCAAGATCGCCTGCGACACAGCGAACGCTCATCATATCAAACGCACCCTTGACGATAACTACGTGCTTACCGTCGATATCGTTAACGGTGGTCATAAGCTTGCGGTCGGAGTCAAAGGGGATCTCGGCGCGGCGGGGATACTTTTCGTTTATCTCTGTCTTAGGTGCGCCGTTCTTGTGTGCGGCAAGCACGATAGCGGTCTCTGTGGGATCGCCGATGTGAGTTTCCTCTCCGTTCTCGCCAAATACGACCGAGCCGTCACAGCAAAGTGCGGCATAGGTCAGAAGCTCGCGGACGGTAGCAGAGTTTTCGGTGCTGATCGGCTCGATCTCAGCGCCGTCGCGATAAGCCTTTGTAAGTGTCATTCTGTTCTGGGTAAGCGTACCTGTCTTATCCGAGCAGATTACCGACGCGCCGCCAAGCGTTTCGACCGCAGGCAGACGGCGGATAAGCGCGTTCTTCTTTACCATACGCTGAACGCCGATAGAGAGAACGATGGTAACTATTGCGGGGAGTCCCTCGGGGATTGCGGAAACCGCAAGCGATACCGCGGTCATAAATATCTCAAGAGGAGCTATGTCGTTGAGAAGTCCTACGACGAAGATGACCGCACAAGCGGCAAGTGCCACGAGACCGAGATACTTTCCAAGCTGGGAGAGCTTCTTCTGCAGAGGTGTCTGCGACTCTTCCTCACCGTTGAGAAGTCCTGCGATCTTACCCATCTCGGTGTTCATTCCCGTAGCCGTAACTACTGCGGTAGCAGTACCGTAGGTTATGCTGCATCCCGAGAATACCATATTCAAGCGGTCGCCGAGAGGTGCTTTCTCGTCAACTATCTCGTCTGCATCCTTCTCGGAAGGAACAGATTCACCCGTGAGCGCGGATTCCTCGCTCTTAAGGCTGACGCTGTGCAGAAGTCTTGCGTCTGCAGGCACGAAGTCACCTGCTTCAAGGCGAATGATATCTCCGGGAACAAGCTCTGCGGCATCGATAACCTTCTCCTCCCCGTTTCGTATCACTCTTGCGTGAGGCGCGGACATACCCTTGAGTGCATCAAGCGCCTTCTCTGCCTTGCTCTCCTGAACGACGCCCATAACTGCGTTAAGGATAACGATAAGGATGATGAGCGCAGGCTCAAAGAACTCCTTGGGGTTCTTTTCTACACACGCAACTACGAAGGAAATGATCGCGGCGATGATAAGTATGATTATCATTACGTCCTTGAACTGATCCATAAAGCGTGCAAAGGTTGACTTTTTCTTTTTCTCGCTCAATTTGTTCTCGCCGAATTCCGAGCGCAGAGATTCGACCTGCTCTGACGAAAGGCCCTTGGTGTCGTCGGTAGACAGCGACTTGAGTACTTCGTCTCTGCTTGTGCTGTGTGGTGTCATCACAATACTCCTTTTTTGTAAAATAAAAACGAGGCTCACCCGTTTTCACAGATAAGTCTCGTTATTTAAAGCAAGACCAGGAAAATTCCATGCTGTTGACCTTGCTACACGAAGTGCTAACTACTCCCTTATATATTATGGTAATTTTATCATTTAAAAATGCAAAAGTCAATAGTTTTTCAAAAATATTTACACTTATTTCAAAAATGCCATCAACATCGCAAGTCCTTCGAGCGCGAGCAGGTGTGCGGGATAGAAAATATAAAAGAAGTACTTCATTTTATGCTTTCCGCGCCTGCCCGAGTACAGAAAGACGAGAGGGATCGCCAAAAATGCGTAATATCTTATACCGCCGTAGGCTATATAGAGTGCGGCTACACCTATCGCGAGTCCGAGAAGCTCGAGTCGGAGCTTGCCTGCCGTATCGTAAAACGCGGGAGCATTCTCTCTCGGCGGCAAAAATATGCTGACGAGCACGGGAGTAAGGCAACCGTAGAAGCCGTAGTCTATCTTGACGAAGAGATTAAGCACATACGTAAACGCGACGCTCGCGAGGAACACAAGCGCGGCAAGGGCTATTCTCCACGCGCGTCTTTCGGGCGAAAAGAGCTCATTTTTGAGAAGCTCGAGCGCGTATATCATCATAATTGAGAGCGCAAAGGTCACGAGAATACAGAGATACAGCGTTCTGTCATAGATATAGTAGACAGCCGTGTATCCCGCGCCCATAAGCGCGACAGTCAGAAAATATCGAAGTCTGTGCTTGGTGTATCGACAGCCCTCGGCGATCATATACGCGAATATCGGAAACGCAAGCCGACCTATCGCACGCAAAAGCGCGACGCGAGGAAAGAATATCGCGCCGAAATGGTCGATAAACATAGATATCGCCGCTATTATCTTGAGCGCGTTTCCGCTAAGACAGCATATTTTTGGTCTCGCATCGATCATATCCTCACCTCCTACGCCTTACTGTATAAATATTATACTATAGCTTTTGAAAATTTGCAATATAAACTCTAAAAATCAATTTCTGATTTCTTGCACTTGCGTAGTTTTTCTCAACATTCGCGCATAATGCTTGACAAATAAGCTATAATGTGCTATAATAAAATCACAAGGTAAATTCTACCGCAAATATCACAACCGCTATCACGGGATTTTACCTTGATAGCGGTTTTTTGATTAAATTCTGCGCGAAATTGTAAACAAATTGCAAATAGTCGTAAGTCGATGAAACTTTTGACATACTTTTGTTGTCTATTAAGGGTGAAGTGATACATACGTATCTAAAAAACAACATTTAGAGCAACATTGTACGCTAGAAAGGAGAGAAAATATGAAAAAAAACTTAAGTATATTTTTGTGCTTGATCATTGTTATATCGCTTTTTGGATGTAACAATACTTCCGCCGAAGTGGAAAGTAATACCCCCACCGAAGAAATTTTAAATAATATATCCAATGTTACAGAGAAGTCTTCGGGTGTAATCTACGACACCGTTCCACCACCAAAAAGTATTTCTCTCGATTCCCCCAAAGATGAACTTTCGCAAATGCGAGAGATACTCTACTGTGCAGATAAAGAACTTCTTGAAAAAGCATTGTTGAGTTGGGGATGTTATACCACCGAAGAACTTTTGACATTTTTGGATGTGGTAGACTCTATTTCCTATATTGATGCTCTCGATGGAGATATTACTTGGATATCATATCAAAAGTACGTAGATTACGGTATACTATACATTACCACAACAGCAGAAAATGGTGACTGGTTGCGTCTCACATATATGATTGGATTAGAAAATCCTTCATATTGGGTGTATGAAAAAGTCAAACAAGCAACCTCGAATGTTATATCAAATTCTGTAAGAAGCGAGGACAACAGAGTATCACTTCATTCAGAGGTAAGAAAGAAACACCCTGTATACCCTGGACAATACGTAGAGTGGGTAGGTTTTGTGGACAGAATTGGTGTCGAAATTCTTTATTATGCCTCGAACATAAGCGGCATCAATTCAAACAGTCTTCTTGCCTCGCTCACAATATCTTCGCTTACACAAACAACCCCCGTAGCTCCCGAGCTTATGGAACAGATAAGTGAGGGTATGACCTACAAGGAAGTTAAGGAGATAATAGGAGCACTTCAAAAAGATATAAGCTCCGAGAATATTGTATTTGAGTATTACCTCTCGGACGGAAGAACGGCTCAGATTGAATTCCAAAAGCTCAACGAAAATGACGATCTGAACGATTTTACCGTTAAGTCAATAACAATAGAATAATTCACCCACGGGCTGCCTCGGCAGCCCGTTTGTGTTTTTGAGAAAAATATGAGAAAAAAGCAATATTACGCAAAGAAAAATCAAAAATTCTATTGCAAAACTCAAAAATGTGTGATATAATTATTGAGTTAAATATGAAAAACTATGATGAAGTCGGCTTTATCTTGAAAGTCTTGCTCCAGAGAAGACCGCCGTTGGCTGTGAGCGGTCGCAAGCAGGGATATCGCCTTTCGCTTCGGAGTTCTATCCGTGAAGACCTTGAGTTGCGTAGCGGTGTGCGGCTCGTCCCCGTTAAAAGATATGAGTGTCTGTAATTTTGCAGGAATTTAGGTGGTACCGCGGTATATGTCCGTCCTATGCTTTGTAGGGCGGTTTTTTTATTTGAATTTTATTTTTTGATATAAAACGAAAGGACAAAATGATGAAAGAAAAGATTAATCAGATCAGAGAAGAAGCTCTCGCTGCTATCGCGGCAGACAACGCTGACCTTGAACAGATAAGAATTAAATATCTGGGCAAGAAGGGTGAGCTTACCTCCGTACTTCGCGGAATGGGCGCACTCACGGCGGAAGAAAGACCTATCGTAGGTCAGATCGCAAACGAGGTTCGTGCAGAGGTCGAGGCGGCTCTCGCCGCAAAGGCTCAGGCGCAGAAGGAGGAGGCTCTCGAGCGTCAGCTCAAGGCTGAGAAGATCGACGTTACTATGCCCGCAACCGCACTTGCAGTCGGTCATCTTCATCCCCTCACGCAGATCCAGCGCAGAATTGAGGAGATCTTTATCGGTATGGGCTTCTCTATTGCAGAGGGACCCGAGGTAGAGTATGACTACTACAACTTCCAGGCGCTCAACATTCCCGAAAACCACCCTGCAAGAGATACGCAGGACACATTCTATATCACCGAGAACATTCTTCTCCGTTCGCAAACCTCTCCCGTTCAGGTAAGAACCATGGAGAAGCAGAAGCCTCCGATAAGAGTTATCTCTCCCGGACGCGTATTCCGCTCGGACGCGGTCGACGCTACTCACTCTCCCCTCTTCCACCAGGTAGAAGGTCTTGTAGTTGACAAGGGCATCACCATGGGAGATCTCAAGGGTATGCTTGAGACCTTTGCAAAGACTCTCTTCGGCGAGGACACCAGACTCCGTTTCCGTCCTCTCCACTTCCCGTTCACCGAGCCCTCTGCCGAGGTCGACGTTTCCTGCTTCGTATGTGGCGGTAAGGGCTGTCGCGTTTGTAAGAACGAGGGCTGGATCGAGATCCTCGGTGCAGGTATGGTACACCCGTTCGTGCTTGAAAATTGCGGAATTGATCCCAAGGAATACAGCGGATTTGCATTCGGCATTGGCGTTGAGCGTATTGCTATGAAGCACTACGGCATTGACGATATGAGATTGCTCTACGAGAACGATACCCGCTTCCTCGAGCAGTTCTGATTGATACGGAGGTAATACTATGAATTTATCTAAGAATTGGCTGTCGGATTTCGTTGACGTTTCCGACATTGACGTAAAAGATTATTGTGACAGAATGACCGATACCGGCTCTAAGGTAGAGGGATATGAAATACTTGGCGAGGATATCGAAAACGTAGTCGTTGCACGCATCCTCTCGATCGCGCCCCACGAGAACAGCGACCATCTGCAGATCTGCCAGGTAGATATCGGCGGTAAGGTCGAGCAGATCGTTACCGGCGCGCAGAATATCTTCGAGGGTGCTATCGTTCCTGCGGCTATCCCCGTAGCTAAGCTCCCCGGCGATATCGTTATCAAGCCCGGCAAGCTCCGCGGCGTTGACTCCAACGGTATGCTCTGCTCTATGGGCGAGCTCGGACTTACCGAGCACGATATGCCCGGCAAGGAAGCTGACGGAATTCTCATTCTCGACGAGAGCTATGCTGACAAGCTCGGTATGGATATCAAGGAAGCTCTTATGCTCAACGACACTGTAGTTGAGTTTGAGATCACCTCCAACCGCCCCGACTGTCTCTCTGTTATCGGACTTGCACGTGAGACCGCAGTCTCCTTCGACAAGCCCTTCAGCGCTCCCACACCCGCAGTAAAGTGTGCAAACGACGGCGACAAGATCGGCAACTATCTGTCTGTTTCGATCTCTGCTCCCGACCTTTGCTCGAGATATATGGCAAGAGTGGTAAAGAACGTAAAGATCGCTCCCTCGCCTCTCTGGCTCCGTATGCGCCTTCGCGCAAGCGGCGTTCGCCCCATCAACAACATCGTTGATATCACAAACTACGTAATGCTTGAGTACGGTCAGCCTATGCACGCATTCGACTACTCCTGCCTCAACGGATCTGCTATCGAGGTCCGCAGAGCGCGCGACGGCGAGTGCTTCAAGTCGCTTGACGACATCGACCACACTCTTGACTCTTCAATGCTCGTCATCGCCGACAGCGACCGCGCAGTTGCGCTTGCAGGCGTTATGGGCGGTGCTAACAGCGAGATCAAGGACGACACTACCACGGTTGTATTCGAGTCCGCTTGCTTCCTTGGCACGTCTGTACGTGTTACCGCTAAGAAAAACGGAATGAGAACCGAAAGCTCCGCAAGATTTGAAAAGGGTCTTGACCCCGAGAACTGCTTTGGCGGTCTTGAGAGAGCTTGCGAGCTGGTTGAGCTTCTCGGCGCAGGTGAGGTCGTAAACGAGATCATCGACGTATATCCCGGTAAGGCTGAGCCTACCGTTCTCGAGCTTGACGCATCGGTTATCAACAAGTTCCTCGGCATCAACATTTCCGAGGAAGAAATGAAGAAGATCCTCACTACTCTTGAGTTCAAGGTAGAGGGCAACAAGATAATTCCTCCCTCCTTCCGCGCTGACATCGGCTGTATGAATGACGTCGCCGAGGAGATCGCAAGAATTTACGGCTACAACAAGATCGAATCGAGTCTTATCAAGGGCGAGACCACTCAGGGTGGCTACACTCCCAAGCAGAAGTTCGAGATCAATCTCGAGAAGGCTATGTGCGGAATGGGCATCAACCAGATCCAGACCTTCTCCTTCATCAGCCCCAAGTTCTACGACAAGATTCGTCTTGCCGCTGACAGCCAGCTTCGCAAGTCGGTGGTTATCTCCAATCCTCTCGGTGAGGACACCAGCGTAATGAGAACTGTCGCACTTCCTTCCATTATGGAAGTTATCGCGAGAAACTACAACTTCAACAACGAAAACGTAAGACTCTTTGAGATTGCAACAGTTTATATTCCCACAAGCGAGACTACTCTCCCGAACGAGAACAAGGTTCTCTGCGCGGCTATGTACGGCAACTGCGACTTCTACGCTATGAAGGGCGTTTGCGAGAACGTGCTCAAGCTCGCCGATATCAAGAACGCGACCGTCAGATCGGCATCCGACAATCCCTCCTACCATCCCGGCAGATACGCTGAGATCGTTGTAGGCGACAAGGTCATCGGCGTTCTCGGTCAGATCCATCCTCTCACTGCGAAAAACTACGGCGTTGACGTGCCCGTTTACGCTTGCGAGATGGACTTCGACGCTATCTTTGAGATGATGAATGAGACCAAGCTCTACACTCCTCTGCCCAAGTTCCCTGCAACCACCCGTGACTTCTCCTTCGTTTGCGACGAGGCACTCGAGGTAGGTACGCTCAAGCAGGAAATGACCAAGGCTGGAGGTAAGCTCGTTGAGGGCGTTGAGCTCTTCGATATCTACCGCGGTCCTCAGGTCGGTGAGAACAAGAAGTCGGTATCCCTCCGCGTAACTCTCCGTGCTTCTGACAGAACTCTTACTGTTGAAGAAGCTGAGAAGGTATCCGCAAAGATACTCCGCGGCATCGAGCACAACCTCGGAATTACTCTGCGCGCGTAAGGTGAGCTATGGAACAGAAAAAGCTTGACCGCATAAACGAGCTTGCCAAGAAGAAAAAGGAAGGCACGCTCACCGAGGAGGAGGCTGCTGAGCGCAAGGCTCTTCACGAGGAATATATTCTCGAGTTCCGCCGCTCGTTCGGTGCAATTCTCGATAACACGGTTATCGAGTATCCCGACGGATCGAGAAAATCACTCAAGAAGGATCATAACGAAGATCAATAAATAATAAAATATGATCACTCAGGATCGTATCCTGAAGGACAGTTTTACAAGAATACGGTACACCTCCTTCGAGATGTACCGTATTCTTTTTTTGTTTTATGAGAAAAGGTGGTGGACATTTCTGCCCACCACCTTCGGTATCAGCACAGATCACGGTCGAAGATTTAATACGCCGCAAGGCAATCTTCCGTGATTTGTATACTTACCGTCATTTCTGCGCCATCACGCAAAATATTCATGATCACCGTATCTCCCGCACGCACGTTAAGCATCATATCTATGATATGATACTGACGGGTGACTTCGGTGGTGTTGCCGTTCAAGGTTGCGCTGACAAGTACATCCCCCTCCATCAACACGCCGTTTGCCAAAGAGCTTTCGGATACCTCATACACCGAAACAGTCTCCTCAATGTAGATCTTTCCCGTCTCCGAATCATAGATCGCTTTTGAGTCGGAGGTAGTTACCGTGATACCGAGCAAGGCTCTTTGCACTCTCTCGATATCCGTTTCGTAGCAATAGTCAATGATATTATCGGCAATAGCCACGGCAACGTTTGAGGGGATAGCATAGCCGATGCCCTCAACATCTTCATCGACGATCTTGGCATTTACGATACCGATCAGATTTCCCTCGTCATCAAACAGACCGCCACCGCTGTTACCCGGATTGACGGCTGTATCCACACGTATAACACGGAAGGAAACAGAGGTCTTTCCGTCTGCCGCCGTCATCGTTATATATTCGGAATCCACGCTGACAATGCCAAATGAGGTGGAAATGCCGTAGCCTTGAGCATTTCCAATGGCGATCACGCTGTCTCCAACGCCCACCTTATCCGAGTCGGAAACGTCTATCGCTTGGGCGCTTGATGACGCAAGTATCTCACTGTCTTCAATGCGAAGAACGGCGATATCGTAGTAAAGAGATCCGCCCACATAGGTAGCCTCGATTGCTTTTTCCTCAATTTCCGAGCCGTAAAGATATACGCTGATATCCTCGCTGATGCCGTTTTCGGTGTTACTGCTTGCATCGTAAACCACGTGATAGTTTGTAATGATAAAAGCATCACCCTCGGATTTATCCATCTGATAGATCACTCCCGAGCCTGCCGAGGAATAATCCTGCGTCGTCGTACTGCTCGAGCCGGGACGCCAACCGCCTTGTTGAATCGTAGCCTGGAAATTACAAATGATACTGACCGCGCTTCTGAGTCCCTTTGCGCTTGCGGCAGGAATACTGCTTCCGTCACTTGTAATGACGAGAGAACCGACAGTTCCATTTTCTCCGTTTGTACCGTCCTGACCGTTTGTTCCGTTTATTCCGTCAACTCCATCTTGACCGTCAATACCGTCCCTGCCGACGACAACACCCAAATTCTGTTCTCTTCCGTCGTTATATACGAGAATCAATTCCCCGTTGTCGTTGATCTGCGCGCTTGCGATGCCTGAAGCTTCATTCGTATCACAAGACGATAGCACGAAGGAAAAGCTGAATATAAGGCATATCACGCACACAAACGAACATATTTTTCTTTTCATTTTGTTGTACTCCTTTTAAATTGGTATAATAAATTGCGTGGCTACCAAACGTATCATAACATTATTGTAACGAGTCACGCCAAATTTACACCAAAGAAAACCGTGAAGAAGCGGTGAAATTTTAAAGAAAACGGAAAACGGAGAAATCATAAAATTGTGATCTCTCCGCTCATTATTCCGTTAATGATCAAGGCAGAAAGCCTTTGATCACTATCTTTTTTGAAATTTTAAAGAATTTTATCAAGGAACTGACGAAGTCTGGGATTCTCGGTGTTGTTGAAGAACTCATCAGGTGTTGCATCAGCACCGACGACACCGTCCGACATAAATACTATTCTGTCTGCGACCTCGCGCGCAAAGCCCATCTCGTGAGTTACGACGACCATCGTCATTCCCTCTGCAGCAAGCTCTTTCATAAGATCGAGCACCTCGCCTACCATCTCGGGATCGAGCGCTGAAGTCGGCTCGTCGAAGAGCATTACCTCGGGGTTCATCGCAAGAGCTCTTGCAATAGCAATTCTCTGCTTCTGTCCGCCCGAGAGGGTCGAAGGATAGGAGTCTGCTCTGTCTGCAAGACCTACGCGTGCGAGAAGCTGCATAGCTCTCTCCTCAGCCTCAGCCTTTGAGAGCTTGAGAAGCTTCATAGGTGCGGACGTGAGGTTTTTGAGAACCGTCATATGCGGGAAGAGATTGAAGTGCTGGAACACCATTCCCATCTTCTGACGGTGACGGTTGATGTTTACCTTCTTGTCGGTTATATCAACGCCGTTAAATACTATCGAACCGCTCGTGGGCATCTCAAGGAGATTGAGCGAGCGCAGAAAGGTAGATTTTCCGCTTCCCGAAGGTCCTACGATAACCACCACTTCACCGCGGTGGATCTTGAGACTTACACCATTAAGCGCCTTTATCGTACTTCCCTTATAGTGCTTTTTGAGGTCGTGTGTTTCTATGATCACATCGTTTGTATTACCGTTCATTTTTACGCAACCTCCTCTCGAGTACATTGACGAGTCGTGTAAGTATGATAACCACGACGAGATATATCAGCGCAACTGCAATAAGCGGCAGGAATGCCTTGAAGGTAACTCCGCGAATTCTGTCTCCCGCCTTGGTAAGATCCATAACGCCTACGTAACCTGCAACCGAGGTCTCTTTGATAAGAACGATGAACTCGTTGCAGAGTGTGGGAAGTATAGCCTTGAACACCTGGGGAATGATTATATAGATCATAGTCTGCACGTAATTGTAGCCGAGCGAGCGTCCTGCCTCGAACTGACCGTTATCGATCGACATTATACCTCCGCGGATGATCTCGGCAACATACGCACCCGAGTTGATACCGAATGCGAAAATAGCTACCGCAACTCCGTTTCTCGAGGATGCAAACACGATAAAGTAGCAGATAAGAAGCTGTACGACTACAGGCGTTCCTCTGACAACTGTAAGATAGATGTTACAGATGGCATTCACGATCCACCAGATAAAGTAGAAGAAGCCACCCTTCTTTTTGTATTCCTCGCGGTTTTTGTCGAAGGTTGAGCGAACAGTCGCGATAACTATGCCGATCACAAGACCGATCAGCAGTGCGAAGAAGGTGATGATCATAGTATTCTTCAGACCGTCCCAAAGCCACTTCCATCTGCTATCGTCGACAAAGCAAAGAATAAAATCCTCTTTTAATTTGTTAAAAAACTCCATTTATTTTCCTCTGAAATATATTATCCGTTACATCAAAATTGGGCTGCCGCGCCTGACGGCGCGGCAACCCTATTCGTTTTGATATCTGATCAGTTAGCCTTGATGTACTTGCCAACGATCTTGTCGATGGTTCCGTCTTCCTTGAGCTCCTTGAGAGCCTTGTTGATCTTTTCAAGCAGCTCGGTGTTCTCCTTAGCTACGCAGATCGCGTAATCCTCGATAGCGTACTCGTTCTCGCCCTCGAGAATGTGGATACCCTCGTTAGCTGCAACGAAGGACTTAGCAGGCTCGTTATCGATGATGACCATATCGACTTTATCGGTCTTGAGAGCCTCAACCGCCTCTGCACCGGTCTTGTAACGAACTACGCGGTCCTTGGTAACGGTTCCGTCTTCCTTAACGTCGCAAAGTCCCCAGCCGGTTACGTCGCTCGAGGAGTAGATGTCGCCGGTGGTATCCTGCTGAACGCCAACCTTAACGTCGGGGTTCTTGAGCGCTACGGGATCGCCGTCAGAGTTGAACTCGAAGATATCATCAAGAGACGTGATAGAAGATCCGTCCTTAACGATGATGACCTGGATACCGGTTGCATAAGTATCAGAGAAGTTAACGCTCTTCTTACGCTCCTCGGTAACGGTCATACCTGCCATACCCATATCGTACTTGCCTTCAACGACGCCGCCGATGATAGAACCGAACTCAACGTCCTCGATCTGAAGCTCCATACCGAGCTTCTCTGCGATAGCGGTAGCGATCTCAACATCGATACCTACGAACTTGTCACCCTCAACGTACTCGTAAGGGGGGAATGCTGCGTTGGTTGCCATAACGAGAACGTTATCGTCCTTATTACAGGAAGCAACGGTGAAGCAAAGTGTGAAAAGCATTACTGCTGCGATTGCAAAAGAGATGATCTTTTTCATTTTATTTTCCTCCATAGCAGATAAAAAATTAATATACCATATTATAGCGCATAAATATACGAAAGTCAATAGAAAAGTGAAAACTTTTTACATTATTTCTAAAGATTTTTGCATTATTTCGCCAAAATTTTATTCAAATATGCA
The DNA here is from genome assembly GCA_017453285.1 of Clostridia bacterium. Taxonomy (GTDB): domain Bacteria; phylum Bacillota; class Clostridia; order Oscillospirales; family CAG-272; genus HGM12713. The sequence continues at coordinate 30,856 of JAFTKL010000099.1, forward strand.
CCCGTATATGAATTTTTATTCTTTGCGACCTCTTCGGGAGTTCCCTGCGCCACTATCGTTCCTCCTCGGTCTCCGCCCTCGGGGCCGAGATCGATGATATAGTCTGCCGTCTTGATAACGTCGAGGTTATGCTCGATAACGAGCAAAGTATTACCCGCATCACAGAAACGCTGAAGCACGGTGATCAGCTTTGAGATATCCTCACTGTGAAGTCCGGTCGTGGGCTCGTCGAGGATATAAAGCGTTTTGCCCGTACCGCGCTTCGAGAGCTCAGTCGCGAGCTTTACTCTCTGCGCCTCGCCGCCCGAAAGCGTGGTCGAGGACTGACCGATCTTTATATATCCGAGACCGACGTCGTATATCGTTCTGAGCTTGTTCTTGATCCTCGGAATGCCGTCAAAGAAGTGCATAGCCTCCTCCACCGTCATCTCGAGCACCTCGGCGATATTCTTGCCCTTGTATTTGACCTCAAGCGTATCGCGGTTATATCTGTGACCGTGGCAGACGTCGCAAGTGACATATACGTCTGGCAGGAAATGCATCTCGATCTTTTTGAGCCCGTCGCCCTCACACGCCTCGCATCTTCCTCCGCGGACGTTAAAAGAAAATCTGCCCGATTTATATCCCTTTGCCTTTGCGTCAGCCGTGCTTGCGAAAAGATCGCGGATCTCGGAGAAAAGTCCTGTGTATGTCGCAGGGTTAGATCTCGGAGTTCTGCCTATCGGGCTCTGGTCGATAGAAATGACCTTATCGAGATTTTCAATTCCCTCTATTCTCTTATATTTACCGCCCGAGCGGATCGCGTGGTTGAGCTCGCGAGTCAGCACGGGGTTGATTATTCCGTTAACGAGTGAGGATTTACCCGAGCCCGACACGCCCGTGACGCATATAAAACATCCGAGCGGGAGCGTTACGTCGATATTCTTGAGGTTGTGCTCGTGCGCACCGTATACCGTCAGGAAGCTTCCGTTGCCTGCTCTGCGAGTCTCGGGAACGGGAATGCTCTTTCTTCTTGCCAGATACGCGCCCGTGATCGACTTCGGCTCGTTCATTACTTCCGCGGGAGTACCCGCGGCAACTATCTCGCCGCCGTGAATTCCCGCACCGGGACCGATATCGACTATATAGTCGGACGCCATCATAGTCTCCTCGTCGTGCTCGACCACTATGACCGTGTTACCGATGTCTCGGAGTCTCTTGAGCGTCTCGATAAGCTTGGAGTTATCTCTCTGATGAAGTCCGATACTCGGCTCGTCAAGTATATAAAGTACGCCGACGAGTGCCGAGCCGATCTGCGTTGCGAGTCTTATTCTCTGCGCCTCACCACCCGAGAGAGTGCCTGCCTTTCTTGCAAGCGTGAGATATTCAAGTCCTACGCTCGAGAGAAATCCAAGTCGCGCCTTGATCTCCTTGATTATCTCTGCCGAGATTATCTTCTCGCTCTCGTCAAATTTGATATCGTTTACGAACTTAAGCGAGTTCTCTACCGACATTCTGCAGAAATCGTCGATATTGATGCCGCCGACCGTCACCGCGAGATAGTTTGGCGAGAGTCGCTTACCCTGACATACGGGGCACGGAGCCTCCTCGATAAACTGCTCGTAGTAGTCCTCAGCACCCGACATTCCCATTCGGTTCTCGATCATCTTCACAATACCCTCAAAGCGAGTCTTCTGATGATGTTCAACACCTCCGAACCAGCGGGAGATCTCGTACATCTCGTCGCCCGAGCCGTAAAGAAGTATATTATACACCTCCTCCGAGAGCTTCTCGACGGGAGTATCTATGTCAAAGCCAAATCTCTCGGCAACCGCCATAAAGAGCGGGCCGTTCCAGCTCTGCTCCTCGATAGTCTTAAATCCGTTGACCGCGATCGCCCCCTCGCGAAGCGAAAGTCGTCCGTCGGGGATAAGTCTGTCGACCGCGATCCTGCGCATCTCGCCAAGTCCGTCGCAGTGTGGGCACGCTCCCTGCGGATTGTTGAACGAGAACATTCTCGGCTCAAGCTCGCCAAACGAGATATTATGCTTCTCGCACGCGTAGCTCTGTGAGAATTCAAGCTCTTCAGGCTTTCCGTCGCCTCTCGGCACGGTAACGACGAGCAGATGACCATCCGCGAGCTTGAGGGAGTTTTCGATAGAATCCGAAAGCCGCGAGCGGATGTCGGGCTTCATAACCAGACGGTCTACGATTATCTCGATATCGTGCTTCTTGTTCTTGTCAAGCGTGATATTCTCGGAGAGATCGTAAATGCTTCCATCAACTCTTGCACGAACGTAGCCGCTTTTTTTAGCGGATGCAAAGACCTTTTCGTGCATTCCCTTCTGCGCCCTTACAACCGGAGCGAGCACCATAAATCTCTCGCCCTCAGGCAGAGTCATTACCTTGTCTATTATCGAATCGACCGACTGCTTGCGGATCTCCTTATTGCAGATCGGGCAGTGCGGAATGCCGACGCGCGCGTAAAGCAGACGCAGATAGTCGTATATCTCGGTCACCGTTCCGACGGTCGATCTGGGGTTTTTTGAGGTGGTCTTCTGGTCGATGGATATCGCTGGAGAGAGACCTTCGATCATATCCACGTCGGGCTTGTCCATTTGACCGAGAAACATTCTCGCGTAGGATGAGAGCGACTCGACGAAGCGTCTATGTCCCTCTGCGTATATAGTATCAAAGGCAAGCGAGGATTTGCCCGAGCCCGAAAGTCCCGTGAGAATTACAAGCTTGTCTCTCGGTATCTCGAGATCGATGTTTTTGAGGTTATTTACCCTCGCTCCCTTTATCGTAATTGATTTTGCCATTCTTTTTTCCTTATTTGTTTATTGATTTCTCAGTTCTTTTATTCTGTCGCGGATGTACGCAGCCTGCTCGAATTCGAGCTTAGCCGACGCCGCCTTCATCTGCTTGGTAAGCTCCTCGATAAGTCTCTCGCGCTCAAGTCGGCTTAGCTTCTTGGCGCCCTTGCCGCTCTTGCCGAGCGCATCCTTCTCGCTCTTGCCAATCTCAATGACGTCGCGGATATCCTTGATTATCGTCTTCGGCACTATTCCGTGCTTTTCGTTGTATTCCTTTTGTATCTTGCGGCGGCGGTTAGTCTCGGCAATAGCGCGCTCCATCGAGCCCGTCATATTGTCCGCGTACATTATGACCTTGCCGTTTGCATTTCTCGCGGCACGACCTATAGTCTGTATCAGGCTTCGCTCTGCACGCAAGAAGCCTTCCTTGTCCGCGTCGAGTATCGCGACGAGCGAGACCTCGGGGATATCCAGTCCCTCACGCAGAAGGTTGATACCGACGAGCACGTCGAACTCACCAAGTCGCAGATCGCGGATTATCTCCATTCGCTCGAGCGTGTCGATATTGAAGTGAATATATTTTACCTTTATTCCGTTGTTTTCAAGATATTCCGTCAGGTCCTCCGCCATTTTTCGAGTCAGCGTAGTGACGAGAACTCGCTCGTTTTTGGCGGTGCGCAGACGGATCTCGCCCATAAGATCGTCGATCTGCCCCTCGATCTCTCTAACCTCGATCTCGGGGTCAACGAGTCCTGTCGGACGGATGAGCTGCTCGACGGTCGCCTCGGAATGCTCTGCCTCATAGTCTCCCGGTGTTGCACTGACGTAGACTACTTGGTTGATCTTCGACTCGAATTCTTCAAAGTAAAGCGGTCTGTTGTCGTAAGCCGAGGGCAGTCTGAAGCCAAACTCGACGAGGTTCTTCTTTCTTGCCGTGTCTCCGCCGCTCATTCCGCGAACCTGAGGCAGAGTTACGTGCGACTCGTCGACGAGCAGAAGAAAATCATCGGGAAAATAATCGAGAAGCGTGTGCGGAGTCGAGCCCGCGGGTCTTCCCGCAAGAACTCTTGAATAGTTCTCAACGCCCGAGCAGAAGCCTACCTCGCGAAGCATCTCGAGGTCGTATTTTACTCGCTCTTCTATTCTCTGCGCCTCGATAAGCTTGCCTTGCGAGCGGAAGAAATCTCTTCGCTCCACCATCTCAAGCATAATCTCGTTGAGCGCCTTTTCACGCTTATCATCCGAAACCGCGTAGTGCGTTGCGGGATAGATGGGCGCGTAGTTCAGCACTCGCATGACCTCGCCCGTAACTATATTTATCTCGGAGAGGCGGTCGATCTCGTCTCCAAAGAACTCAATGCGGAGCGCCTTGTCCTTCATATTCGCAGTAACGAGATCTATCGTGTCGCCCTGAACTCTGAAATTGTCTCTCTCAAGAGAGAGATCGTTTCGGTTGTAGCTGATGGCGATCAGCTTTTTGATGAGATCGTTGCGGCTGATCTCCATACCCGGACGGAGCGCGAGAACGAGATTTTTGTATTCCTCGGGATCACCGAGCGAGTAGATACAGGAAACGCTGGCAACGATGATAACGTCGCGACGCTCAAAAAGTGCCGAGGTCGCGCTGTGTCTGAGCATATCTATCTCGTCGTTGACGAGCGCATCCTTTTCGATATACATATCTTTACCCGGAATGTAAGCCTCGGGCTGATAGTAATCGTAGTAGGAGACAAAATACTCCACCGCGTTTTCGGGAAAGAACTCGCGGAACTCCGAGCAGAGCTGACCTGCAAGCGTTTTGTTGTGAGCAAGCACGAGAGTCGGCTTGTTTACGTTTGCTATTATATTCGCCATTGTAAAGGTCTTACCAGAGCCGGTAACGCCGAGAAGCGTCTGCTCGCGCAAGCCGTTGTTTATTCCCTCGGTCAGTTTTTCTATCGCCTCGGGCTGATCTCCCGTCGGCGCATAGGGGGAATGCAGAATAAATCTATCCAAAACGCTCACCTCCTCAATTTTCTATTAAAAGTATTGCTTCAAAAAGTCTTTTTTATAATGGAATGTCCGCAATAAAAGCATCTGTCGTTTTTCTCGGGATTGTTAGAACCGCAGATCACACATTCGCGGCTCTTGTCCTCGTGTATGATAAGCAACCGCTTTATTCCGTAATAGTGGTAGACCTTGTCACCGACAGCGTAATCGTCCTCGGCAAATTCGCTCTTTGCTCTTGAAGATTGCATTGTATAGCCTAACGAGAATACACTTAACGTGTGATCGACGATCTTACCGTCGTCGCGCTTTATTTTCAAAACAAGATAGCTGACCTCGCGCACTCCCTTACCGTTTACCGAGCGGTCAAGTCCCATATCGACGTTAATTCCGATTATCTCACCCTTCCAAGAGCGGTCGATCAGCTTAAGCGGTACACCCGTGATGATAAACGGCAGCAAAATTAGGACGATATAGATCAGAATTCGAACCTCAATACCTACCATTTTGAAAGACATCTCGCCGAAAAAGATCACGTACCAAAGCACGATCAGCTCTGAAATAACGCAAGGAATTACTCTTTTTGCAACCGCTCGAGTCACGATTTTTCTGATATCCTCGGGCAATACGGGCTTGTTCGTGTACATACCGTTCCTCCTACAAAAATTATCGCATTGTAATTATAACACAAAAGCAACAGCGTGTCAATTTTAGTTCTAAAATTATTGAATCAAAAAATAAATTATTTTGCAAAAAGGTATTGATTTTTCTTTCAATGTGTGATATAATGTACAGCGTTACGGAGGCATAGCTCAGCTGGTTAGAGTGCATGCTTGACATGCATGAGGTCATTGGTTCGATCCCAATTGTCTCCACCAAAAGAAAAACGGACGTCATCGACGTCCGTTTTTCTTTTGGTGACGATCTATTCGATCGAAACAACTCGCGCAAAGCGCGAATTTGGTTCGCATTCCCGCCGAAGAGCGACGGTAGCTTGCTGACCGGCGGCGAGGCGTGGAATATTGCCGTTCTCAGCGGAACGCTGAGAATGGCAAATGCCAATTGTCTTTATTTTGGCGACGACCATTCGATCGAAGCAACTCGCGCAAAGCGCGAATTTGGTTCGCATTCCCGCCGAAGAGCGACGGTAGCTTGCTGACCGGCGGCGAGGCGTGGAATATTGC
>JAFTKL010000100.1 GCA_017453285.1 Clostridia bacterium
CTTCCTAAGGAGATGGCTCTCGAGCTCTTTAAGCCCTTCGTAGTTAAGAGACTTGAGGAGATCCAGAGAATTGGTGTTAAGGACGCACTCAAGAAGATCGAAAAGTCAAACGAGAATCCTAGCGTTTGGGACGCACTTGAGAACGTTATCAAGGAGCACCCCGTTCTGCTCAACCGTGCGCCTACACTTCACAGACTTTCCATTCAGGCATTCGAGCCTGTGCTCGTAGAAGGCAGAGCTATTAAGCTCCATCCGCTCGTATGTACCGCGTTCAACGCAGACTTCGACGGTGACCAGATGCCTGTTCACGTTCCGCTTTCTGCTGAGGCTCAGGCAGAGGCAAGATTTTTGATGCTCTCCGCAAACAACCTGCTCAAGCCTATGGACGGCCGCGCAGTTGCGGTTCCTTCTCAGGATATGATCCTCGGTTCTTACTATCTTACTATGGATAAGGCAGGAGAGCCGGGTGAGGGAAGAGCATTCCGTGATTTCAACGAGGCGATGATGGCTTATACAAACGGCGCACTCGGACTCCACGCTCCTATCAAGATCCGCGTAACCAAGGAGATCAACGGCGAGAAGAAGACCAAGCTCATCGATGCAACGCTCGGTAGACTTATCTTCAACGCGCCCATTCCTCAGGACCTCGGATTTATCAAGCGTGACACCGAGGATTCGCTCTTCGAGCTTGAGATCCAGACGGTCGTCAAGAAGAAGGAGCTTGGTAAGCTCATCGATTACTGTATCAAGAAGCACGGATCTGCAGTTTGTGCAGAGATGCTTGACAGCATCAAGGAAATGGGCTATAAGTACTCCACGAGAGCTTCCTTCTCTATCTCGGTATACGATATGACTATCCCGAACGAGAAGAAGGGCTTCATCGCGGCAGCTCAGAAGAAGGTCGACGCTATCAACGAGACCTACGACGAGGGACTTCTCACCGACGAGGAGCGTTACAACAACGTTATCAAGGTTTGGGAGAAGACCACGAACGAGGTTACCGACGCTCTTCAGAAGGGCTTCGATACCTACAACCCGATCAAGATCATGTCGGACTCCGGAGCCCGTGGATCTATCGCACAGATGAGACAGCTCGCAGGTATGCGTGGACTTATGTTCGCTACCAACGGTAAGACCATCGAGCTTCCTATTAAATCCAACTTCCGTGAAGGTCTTAACATCCTCGAGTACTTTATGGGTGCAAAGGGATCGCGTAAGTCGCTTTCGGATACCGCTCTCCGTACCGCAGACTCGGGTTACCTTACCCGTCGTCTCGTTGACGTATCGCAGGAGGTCATCGTTTACGAGGACAAGTGTGATACCACAAAGGGTGCTTGGGTAGAGCAGATCGTTGACGAGAACAACAACACCGTTCTTGAAAACCTTCAGGACAGAATTATGGGTCGTTACACCATCGGTGAGATCATCGATCCCAGAACCGGTGAGGTCATCGTCGGTGACGACGAGATGATCTCCGAGGAGCAGGCAAACGCTATCGTTGCTGCAGGCATTGAAAAGGTCTACATCAGAACCGCAATTCAGTGTCACGCAAAGCGCGGTATCTGCGCTCACTGCTACGGTGCTGACCTTGCTTCCGGTAATCCCGTTAAGGTCGGTGAGGCTGTCGGTATCATCGCGGCTCAGTCTATCGGTGAGCCTGGTACACAGCTTACGATGCGTACCTTCCACTCGGGCGGTGTCGCAGGATCGGATATCACTCAGGGTCTTCCCAGAGTTGAAGAGCTCTTCGAGGCAAGAACACCTAAGAAGACCAGCGTGCTTGCAGAGGCAGACGGTACCGTTGAGCGTATCGAGGCAGGCGACGTTGCAAACACCTATACTATCTACCTCAAGAACGAAGAGAGTGGCGAGACTATCCGTCACGCAATTCCTTTCGGTAAGAGAGTTACCGTCAGCCTTGGCGAGACCGTAGCAAAGGGCGACGCTCTTACCGACGGTAGCAAGGCTCCCGCTGATATTATGAGAATATTCGATGATCCGAGTGATCCGAGCAATCGCGATTATCTTGATAAGATCTACGAATATATCATCAAGGAAACTCAGAAGGTTTACCGTTCTCAGTCCTGTAACGTAAACGATAAGCATATCGAGATCATCGCGCGTCAGATGACCAGAAAGATCCGCATCTCCTCTAAGGGAGACACCGACCTTCTTGTTGACTCGCTTGTCGATATGACCGAATTTGAGGCAGAGAACAACAGAGTTCAGGCAAGAATTGACGCAGGCGAAGAGCTTGCACTTGCAGAGGGTAAGCCCGTGCTTCTTGGTATCACCAAGGCATCGCTCCAGACCGAGTCCTTCCTCTCGGCAGCATCCTTCCAGGAGACCACCAAGGTCCTCACCGATGCGGCTATCAAGGGTAAGGTCGACCACCTCGTCGGACTCAAGGAGAACGTTATCATCGGTAAGCTCATTCCCGCAGGTACGGGTATGCAGTGCTATCACAACGTAGACGTAAAGAAGGTTGAAGTTCAGCCCGAGACCGTCGAGGACGCTGAGATAGTAGTTGCCGAAGAGGTTGCTGAAACTGTTACCGAAGAGGTACAGGCATAAGTGTAGTGCCGAGGGCACTACGCAGTTATAATCGCCTGCGGCGAGTTTAGAGTTATGATTGGCTACGCCAAGTTATGATGTGCCTTCGGCATAGCTTGAAGTAACAAGGCGATTATATCATAACGTTTGCGAAGCAAACTTATAACGGTGAGCGTGAGCGAACCTCATAACTCATAACTAAAAGTAGTATTTGTGTCCACAAATGCAGTGCTTGTCAAGAAAAGAGGGCAGAGAGTGCGAAAAACATTCTCTGTCCTTTTTGTTGGCAGTATATTCTGCTGAACTTCAATATGGCGCGCTATTGAGCGGTTCTTTTTTTATGTGAGAGGAATAAAATGTCTTGACAAGAAATAGCTGTCGGTGGTATAATTAACTCATAAAACAATTGGAGGTAATCAAAATGAAGACTCTTGAAAAGATATTCAGCCCTAAGCTTGTATCCATACTGCAGACCGTGCTTTGCTTCTTGCTTATGATCGTTCTGCTTTGGGCGAGCCTTGGAACAGTGTTTGATCTTGAGGTCAACCTCAATGAGAATATGATCTCGTTTATCGATAAGATATTCTCTTCGGCAAGCGAGGAGAAGGTCGTAATACCCGAAAAGATAGAGGTGAGCCTGCCGTTTATTCTTAAATCTATCGGCGGTGCGATAGGCTTTATCGTATCTATGGTAGCCTCGCTTTTCGGAAAGACCTTTGAGGCACTCGGCAACGTCTCGCAGGGCGCGGTAGATCTTATTTGCCTTATTGCCGCAGTGATCTCGGCACTCCAGACAAATCTTGTGCTCGGCGCTTGCTACGCGTTTATCCTTTACACCGTGTTCGCAATACCGATCTCCTGCGTGATCAACCTTTTTATATGCCTTATCTCGATACTCAAGAACATCACCAATCCCGGTAAGGCTTTCCACAGAATAGGAAAGTCCTTTGCGAAGATCACCCATAAGCTTCCGCTAATCCTGCTGATAGTCGCGCTCGTGCCCGACGTCAAGCTCGGCAAGGGAGTTATCGGAATATTCGCCGCCTGCCTTGGCGGTATTCTCATCAGCCTTATCGCGTCCAGACTCAAGGTTTACGAGAAGGCAGAACTTAAGTACATCAACCTGCTTCAGATATTCTCGCTTGCGGCGGTAGGCGCGTTTGGTGTGTTCTATATGAACATCGGCAAGGCAAATCTTATCCCCGCCTTTATTAAAGGCGCGGCTGATTACGGCACGGCTGAAGTGCGTAACGCATTTATTGAGCTTGCGTTCCTTGCACTTTACGTGACGGCACTTGTGATATTCTTTGATTACCTGACCAAGAGCCTGACAAGACTTGCGTGTATGTCGTCCTCAAAGTCGGATACGCATCTCTTTACCGTTATCGTCGGACTTGTGGTTGCCGTCCTGCCTTTCGTTGTCAACTATATGGGCTTTGGCATCTCGCTTAGCGACGAGCAGCTCTCCGCGCATATCGTCTGCACGGTCGCGATCGGAATTATATTCGTCCTCGAGATTGTATTTAAGATACTTTCGACCGTTCTTTGCCGAGACGTTAAGTCGTCTCAGAAGAAGGCTATCGTGACGGGCGCGTATATCCACGAACCTAAGGACGAAGAGGATAATGAAGAGGTATCCGAGCGCACCGAAGAAGTAGCAGAGAATACCGAAGAAGTAGCAGAGAATACCGAAGAAGTAGCAGAGAATACCGAAGAGGTTGAAGAGAGCACCGAAGAGGTAGCCGAGGAAGTCAGCGAAGCACTTATAGAGGCTGCAGACGAGGGCGAGCTTGACGCAGAGGTCGCTGAAGAAGTGACTGAAGAAGTGACTGAAGAAGTGGCTGAAGAAATATCCGAAGAAATAACCGAAGAATAACAAAATCACCCCAACCGGAAGATAGGTTGGGGTGATCCTTTTTATGAAAGTTCTTTTGCTTCTTTTCTTTCAAGAAAAGAAGAGAAAACAGGGTGTAAACTAACTTTTAGTGACTTTCGTGATACTTTTTGAGGAATTCGAAGCAGCGCGCGTTTTCTTCTGCGCCCGTGGGATCAAGCCCTTCGCTCTCGACCACGATCGGAATATCAAGCTCGAGCGCTTTTGCAAGAACTGCCTCAACGGGTGCCTCACCCTCGCCGAGAGCTCGTCCCGAGCGGTCCTTCATTCCGTCTTTGAGGTGGATCATGGTGAGTCTGCCGAGCGAGTGATAATGCTCCATAAGCGCGATAGGATCCTTGCCTGCATAGAACGCCCAGAAGGTGTCGAGCTGGAAGCCAACAGTCGTCTTTGCCTCAAGCTCCTCGTGCGCTACTGCGCCGTAATCGGTAAGCTCGAACTCGCGAAAATGGTTGTGCACCGAGAGCTTGATGCCTTCCGCAGCGAGCCTCGGGATTGCAAAATTTATGACCTCGATCGTGCGGTCGAGATCCTCGCGCGTGCCAAGCCAGATACCCGGCATAATTACGTTCTTGTTGCCGAGCGCCTTTTGGTAGGCGATGGTCTCTTCGATGCTTTCGGGGGTTATCTTGTCAATGCCCGTGTGCGTGCTGCATACCTCAAGACCGAACTCTTCAAGATAGGAGCGCACCTCTTCTGCGCTATGACCGAAAAATCCCGCAAATTCAACGTACCTATAGCCTATATCCGCAACCGTCTTGAGCGCAAGTCTGAGATCGGTGGGGGTAATGTCACGCAGACCAAACATCTGCACGCCGTATTTCTTCATAATATCGTCCTCCGATTAAAATTTTGTGTGGAAGTTTCGCTGTAAGACCATTATATCACAAAAAATCTATAAATGCTATAAGAAATCTGTAAAAAAATATAAAATTTGTAATATAGAAAAATCGGACCGCAGGGCGATCCGATTTTTGCATCAGTATGAAGCTTTTAGTTCAAGCCGTACCTCGCCGAGCTGCCGAGCGCGGATTCTATGCGCAAAAGACGGTTGTATTTTGCCACACGCTCGCTCCGACAAGGAGCACCGGTCTTGATGAATTTTGCTCCCGTCGCGACCGCGATGTCGGCAATCGTCGTGTCCTCTGTCTCGCCCGAGCGGTGCGAGACGATGAATTTATATCCGTTCTCCTTTGCCGTGCGGATGACCTCGAGCGTCTCGGAGAGAGTGCCGATCTGGTTTGGCTTTATCAGTATCGCGTTTGCCGCGCCTACGCGGATGCCCTCCTCAAGTCTGTCGGTGCTCGTAACGAAAAGATCGTCTCCAACGAGCATTATTTTTTTGCCGAGCCGTGCCGTCAGCTTTACCCATCCCTCAGTGTCGCGCTGATCGAGCGCATCCTCTATGGATATGATCATAGGGAATTTCTTGCAAAGTCCTTCCCAATATTCTATAAGCTGATCGGCAGAGAAGGGAAGGTCGCGCTTGGGCATTCTGTAGCCGCTCTTCTCGTCGTACCACTCGGACGCGGCGGCATCAAGCGCGATCTTGACCTCGTCGGTAGAATATCCCGCCGCCTCGATAGCCGAGACTATAAGCTCGAGCGCGCGCTCGTCATTCTCAAGGTTTGGCGCGTAGCCGCCCTCGTCTCCGACGGTCGATGCAAGCCCCTGCTCGCGAAGGATCTTGCCAAGCGCGTGATAGATCTCACTTCCCGCGCGCAACCCTTCCGAAAAGCTGGGAAGTCCGATGGGGACGATCATAAATTCCTGAATTTCGACGTTGTTCGCCGCGTGAGCTCCGCCGTTGAGAATGTTCATCATCGGCACGGGCAGGCGGCAGGCATCGATACCGCCGAGATAGCGGTAGAGAGGGATGTGATACCAATTTGCCGCGGCGCGCGCAACGGCTAAGGAGACCGAGAGAATGGCGTTTGCGCCGAGCTTGGATTTGTTTTCTGTGCCGTCGAGCCGCACGAGCAGGCGGTCGAGCTCGAATTGCTCGGACGCGCAGACTCCCGAGATCGAGGGCGAGATGGTGCGGTTGACCGCGCAGACCGCGTCGCCCACGCCGAGACCGCGGTAGCGCGTCGCGTCGCCATCACGCTTCTCGTGCGCCTCGTATATTCCTGTCGACGCACCCGAGGGAACGCTCGCCATACCGACGGTTCCGTCGCAGAGAAATACCGACGCTTCGACGGTCGGATTTCCGCGCGAGTCGAGTATCTGTCGCGCACAGCATTTGATGATCTGAGGTTTGTTCATAGATCCTCCTTGAGATGTGTATTTTTTGAGATCTTTAGATAAAAATAGTATTGCACGGTTGCATAGCAAATATGCTATATAAATCATATTTATTGTATCACAGAACATTTTAAAGTTCAAGAGGAAACCATATATATCGTGTGCGAAAAATAAATGTGAACAAAATGTAACCTTTGCATAAAAGCTATTGCAAAAGAGGGAAAAATAAGTTAAAATATAAAATGGCGGTCGATGGTTCGTTTGATGTTCGTTAAAGAATAGACGAGAGATGTCGACGGCACAAAACGTGTTTTTTAAAAAATTCTAATATAAGAAAGAGGTAGAAACATGACTCAAAACAAGTATGTTCTCAATTGGATCGACGAGATGGCTGCTATGACCTGCCCTGATAAGATCGTTTGGATCGACGGCACAAACGAGCAGGCAGAGGCACTCAGAGCAGAGGCTTGCTCCACCGGTGAGATGATCAAGCTCAACGAAGAGCTCCTTCCCAACTGCTATCTCCACAGAACCGCAGTAAACGACGTTGCACGTGTTGAAGGCAGAACCTTCATCTGCACTTCCAAAAAGGAAGACGCAGGTAACATCAACAACTGGATGGCTCCCGAGGAGTGCTACGCAAAGCTCTCCAAGCTCTACAAGGGCTCTATGAAGGGTAGAACCATGTACGTTATTCCTTACTCTATGAGTATCGTTGGATCTCCTTTTGCTAAGTACGGTATCGAGCTTACCGACTCTATCTACGTCGTACTCAATATGCTTATCATGACCCGCGTTGGCACCAACGTTCTTGAGGCTCTCGGCGAGAGTGGCGACTTCATCAAGGGTCTCCACGCAAGAGCTGACATCGACGAAGAGAACCGCTATATCTGCCATTTCCCCGAGGACAACACCATCTGGTCTGTTAACTCCGGCTACGGCGGAAACGTTCTTCTCGGCAAGAAGTGCTTCGCTCTCCGTATCGCATCCTACCTCGGACGTAAGGAAGGCTGGATGGCAGAGCATATGCTTATCCTCGGTGTTGAGTATCCTGATGGCGAGACCAAGTATATCTGTGCAGCATTCCCCTCCGCTTGCGGTAAGACCAACCTCGCAATGCTCATCCCGCCGGAACTCTACAGAAAGAACGGCTATAAGGTATGGTGCGTAGGCGACGATATCGCTTGGCTCCGCGTAGGTGAGGACGGAAGACTTTGGGCAGTTAACCCCGAGAACGGTTTCTTCGGTGTTACTCCCGGCACTAACTAGAACTCCAACCCCAACGCACTCCACACTACGATGA
>JAFTKL010000101.1 GCA_017453285.1 Clostridia bacterium
AAGCTATATGTTGCAAGAAAAATATAAAGATGCAGCAAGTGTCTTGGAAACCTCTCTTGAATTGATACAGTGTATTTTCAAAGATAATGAGGTTTTTCCGCCCATTCATCATCGTGAGCATGGCGATCTATACGCACTTCTTGCAGAGATTTATCTAAAAGACGGAGATTCTGATAAAGCTCTATCGTATCTGGAAAAAATGGTGAATTACGATTTAAATGATTATGCGACGATAGATAGTAATACTAAGACAAAAACTCCGCTTTTGAATTCAATTCCTCACGGATTGTACCATAAGAGGATTGATAGACATCAGAATTTAGCAAACAAGCTTACAGATCAACGCTTTGAAATATTAAAAGAAAACGAACGATATCAAAAATTGATTGATCTTATTAAAAAATGATAGTAGCCTCCGACAGTGATTATTCCTTGTCGGAGGCTTGTTGCATTATTTGAATTGCACCACTACAATAGTGGTGAGTAAGTGCGCACTTGCAGGCAAACAAAAAGCCTCCCTTGTGTAAAGGGAGGTGGCGCGGCGTAGCCGTGACGGAGGGATTGTAAGAACTAAATTTCTCATAAAAACAATCCCTCAGTCAGCTTCGCTGACAGCTCCCTTTACACAAGGGAGCCTCTGGCTGTAACCGTTTGTTTTTCTGTTGATTTATTGTAAAACTGTCCTTAAGAACCCGAAGCCTCGGGCTTGGGGTTTTTGTTAATATGCTCAAAATATAAAATATATTTTATCTATTTTGCTATGGCGCAATTACTTGCAATTTAATTTGAGTTGTGATATAATTGAAGTAATATATCAAAATAGGAGTTAAGAAATGCTTTGGCTATATATTTCAATTTCCGTTCTTTTTGCGCTCGCTATCATTCTCTTTGTGGGCGGGTATGTGGTGTTTCTCATGATCGCACCACGAAAAGAAAAACGTGGAGAAGGCTTTGATGAACAATTTTCTGAATATCGGCTCGCGATAGCTACCGAGGAGCGTCTGCACTCGGATTTTGATTGGTTCGAGGCGCATCGTACGCGTGAGATCTGCACGACGTCACGCGACGGTCTGCGGCTTATGGCGACCGTAATCGAAGCAAAAGAGGCTCGAGGAATAATACTTCTCTTCCACGGTTACAAATCTAACGCAAGACGCGATTTCTGTATGCATATGAAAATTCTGCACGATGCGGGCTATCACCTCGTCGTCGTTGATCAGCGTTCTCACTCAAGAAGCGAGGGAAAATACATCTGCTTCGGCACTCGCGAGAGTGAAGACGTAGTTGTCTGGAGAGAAAAGACTGCAGAGCTTTACGGCAAGGATATGCCCGTGGCTATTATGGGACTTTCAATGGGCGGCGCGACCGTGCTTATGGCAAGCGCGCTGATAGATAAGGCCGACACGGCGGTACGCTGTGTAGTCGCCGACTGCCCCTTCTCTGCCCCTATCGACATCGTTTCGCACGTTATGAAGAATTTTAACAAGATCCCGCCTTTTCCTTTCGTAACCTTTGCAGATTTTTGGTGCAGATGGCTTGCATCCTACTCTCTGAACGCTCCGTCGTCCGCAGACAAGCTCGCACAGTCGCACCTGCCTGCCCTGATCTTTCACGGAACGGCTGACGATTACGTACCTCCGTATCATTCAGAGGAGGTGGCCCGAAGATCTCCCGATCACGCGCGTCTTGTACTGATCGAGGGTGCAAAGCACGCGGAGTCTATCTACTACGACGAAAAACGCTACACCGACGAGCTGCTTGGATTTTTAGAACAACATATGAAATGATAATTCACGGAGGAAACCACTATGAAAAAAAGCTTAACTTGGCTTCTACTCACTGCACTGCTCTTTCCCACCCTTGCCGCGTGCAGCGGAAACATTCCCACCTCTACCGACGCGCCAACCGACACTCCCTCGGATAAACCTACCGAAGAGCCGACCGAGAAACCCACCGAGGAACCGAAGGAAACAAAGCCTGCGGATTTCGACGACAAGGGCAACATCACGCTCGGCGGATGGTCGGACTACGTTATAGTTCGCGGCGCGAATTCCTCAAGCTCCGAGAAGGCTGCGGCTTATCAGCTTCAGGCTTATATAAAGAAGCTCTCGGGCGCAACGCTCAAGGTGGTGACCGACAATGTAGCCCCAATAGATAAAGAGATCATTGTCGGCAAGACCAACCGTGAGGATGAGGGTGAATTTGACCGTGCGGAACTCGGAACCGATGGATTTATCATCAAGACCCGCGAAAAGAAGCTCTTTATCGTGGGCGGCGAGGTGAGAGGAACGCTCTACGGTGTTTACACGTATCTCGAGGAATATCTCGGATGCCGTTTCTATACGGCAAAGTTCGAGAAGCTCCCCGAATATGACGCACTTCCCTTTATTGAGATCGAAGAGGACAAGCAGATACCCGTATTCGACGTAAGAAACTCGGGATGGGCGGATTTCTATAATCATTCGCTCTCCGCCAAGCTCAAGCTCAACTGCAGTCACGGCAGAGGTAGGATAGCTGAGGATCTGGGCGGAAGCGCGTACTTTGCAGGAAGCAACTGTCACACGCTCTACAGCCTTGCAGAGCTTACACATTCCAACAAGAACAAGGAGCCCTGCCTCACGAGCGAGGAGACCTACAACACGGTCTTAAAGAACGTGCGCAGACTTCTTGATGCTAACCCCGGCGCGAAATACGTCTCTGTCTCGCAGAACGACGGCTCGGTAAGAGACGCGTGCTACTGTGACAACTGCACCGCTCTTCGCGAGCAGCTCGGCGGTTGGTCGGATCACTATCTCAATTTCGTCAATAAGATTGCAAACGCGATCAAGGACGACTACCCCGACGTTATGGTTCACACCTTTGCGTATAAGTTCACCAAGGACGCGCCCAAGACGGTAGTACCTGCAGATAACGTAATGGTTCAGTTCTGCACCATCGAGGCTTGCTTCCGTCACTCGCTCACCGAGTGCAGTGCGCACGGTGCGGACTTTGAAAAGCTCCTCTCCGAGTGGTCGGCGATATGCAACTATATCTCTGTATGGGATTACACCACCGACTTTTACTACTACTCTGTAAGCTTCCCGAACTTCGACGCTATCTATGACAATATGCGCCTCTTTGCCGACAACAACGTAAAGAAAGTCTACGAGCAGGGCAACTGGCAGACCACGAGCGGCGAGTTTGCCGAGCTCCGCGGCTATCTCATCTCCCGTCTGCTCTGGGATCCCTATATGTCGCGCGAGGAATATTACGCGTATATGGACGAGTTCCTCTACGATTACTACGGCGAGGGCGGCGCGAAGATCAGAGAGTATATCGATTATATGCAGAAGGTCACCGAAGACACGCACGTAGGAATATACGACAGCCCCTCGAAGATATATCCCAATAAGGTCGTTACCGTTAGAGAGGGCGGCATCCCGAGCGGATTTAGCGAGGATAAGCTGAGAAAATACAAGGAGATCGACTGGACTCCTTACTTGGAGTGGTACACAAAGCTTGAGCCTAACGATATACTCGCAAAGGGCAAGAAGCTCTTCGACGAGGCGCGCGCAATGACTTCCGATCCCGATCAGCTTGCAAGACTCGACAAGGCTTATATTCAGATAGAATTTATGGAAAGCTACTACAGACACGCAAAGCTCTCAGAGATCAGAAAGAATCTCTCAAAGCTCATCCCCGCTCTTCTCACAGAGCATATGGGTGTTGATCCCGAAGGCGCGGCTGCCGTTTCGACTACTATGGTAAATAACATTCTTCGTCCTCTTGAGAATGAATACAAGGACTATAACGAGCAGCTCTTCGATAAGTTCTTCAAGTACGGAATAAACTTTGCGGGTGAGGCTCGCAGACTTGAGCTTGACAAAAAGAAATCCTACAATTTCGCAAACACACCAGATTCCTGGGGACCTAACACCTGGGGGACCTGATGCCTTGGCGTGATACTCTTAACGGAGTATCACGCTAAGTTATGATTGCCCTTACTGGCAAGTTATGAGTTATGAACCGCTTGCGCATTGTTATGATTGGCTCCGCCAAGTTATAAGTTAGTGTGGCAATCATATCATAACGCTTGCTGTGCAATCTCATAACGGCGAGTAAAATGAGGCTCATAACTCTAAACTGAAAACCGACAGAAAAAGAGAGAACATTTCGGCTATAAACCGATCCGTTCTCTCTTCTGTCGTTATAAGGGTTTGGGCTTAGCTCATATTATGTCTCTATAATAACGAAATCATCTGTTTCGGGGTCTCCGTAGATCTCGTCACGGAGCACAGAATAGCGCTTTGCCACGCTCCAAAGTGTATCATCGTCCGACGGATAGCACGCGATCAGCTCGTCACACCTCTGCTCTTCTTTTTCGAAAAGCTCGATCTTATCAAGCATAGAAATACTCTGCTCACCGAAGACCGTGACACCGAGTAAAAGCTCACACTCAAAGCAGAGCGCATCGCCTTCGCTCTTTACTCTCGCATCATTGACGGTCGCCACCGCATCAAAGTTCGATACGTCGACCGCCTCACGCGCCTCTTGTTCGTAGCGGAACGGAACCGCGAACTCGCCCGCCTGATATTCACCGTCGCGCATAGATATCACACTATAGCGGCAGACACCACGCAAAACGTATCTTCCGTCCTCAAGCGTGAGCGACTCGGGAATAGCCGTCGCATATGCTTCGATCGGTCGCGCGCCCTCAGGATATCCAAGCTCCTCAAGGCTCATACGCTCACAGATGCTGAGCGAGGAATTGAAGTTCGCGGCAGAGAGAGGGATCGAAAGCTCACAATATTCGCACTCGGAGTCCTGAGTCACAGAATAAGCGTCTTTGGTGTACTCAAACTCGCTCTCGGCGCATACACACACCTCAAGTATCGCGTCGGCAGAGATGCTCGCAACGCACTCCTCTACGTTTATCGAAAGATCGGTCACATATCCGCACACCCGCGCACTCGCACCCTCGGGCAGCTCAATTCCGTCAAGCTCGATATCAGAGTCAAACGGCAATCTGCGCACAAGACTTCGTGCGTTCTCTTCATTTTCACTCGAGACGAGACAGCGCACGATTATCTCACCGCTGACCGATAGCGCGTCACCGCAAAGGCGATGGTCCTTGATCGCGACGATACCGTCGGCAAGTGCGACTCGCTCGTCGGCTGAGAGTTCAAAGGAGTCCTCAAGCGAGATCACGTCCGAGCTCTCGCAAAGCAGATCACAACAGCTACCCTTCTCTATGAGCCGCTCGATACCTGCTCCTTCAGAGAGTCCCGAAACCTTCTCTGCGCAAAGCTTCTTTCCCCAAACACCGACCGAGGTGCGCAAATGGCTGCGGAGCTGAAGTCGTCTCGGCGCGCTTACTCTCACGCTCGTGCTCTCGCAGAATGTATGCGCTATTACGTCAAGTCCCTCACCAAGCTCGAAATCTCCCATATTCTCGATTGGAAGAGCGAGCGAATATTCCGCCGACAGCGGAGCCGAGCAGAGCTTCCCGTCTGCGCTGATATAGACGAGCGTGTAGTCGACGACACCGCTAAGATCCACTCTGCCGCCGCTGATAAACTTCGCAGGCAGGAGCGGGGACGGACGCGCAAAGAGCAGCTTTCTTATCTCGGGGTAATAGTCGGGCAGAGTGTAATCCTCACTTATATCGCTATTGAGGTCGCGGCGCATTATGGGCATACTTATTCTGACACCCATAGACTCTTGATCAAAATTCATTGTGTTCTCCCTTCAAAGATGGTTAGTTCTTCAGAATAAATCTATGCGCGAGCACAAAAAAATATGCAAAACCTGCTCTTTTAGCTTAAAAAAGCAAGCTTTTGGCATAAAAATAAGAAAATCCTTTGACAAGAGAGAAAAAGTGTGATATAATATAATGAAAAACTTTGTCAAGAAGATAGGGAGGTCAGATATGGTAGCAATTACAGACGTTCTGCCGAGAAGCCGCGCCGAGAGAGCGGGCATACGCGCAGGCGACCTACTCATTTCCATCAACGGAAAAGAGATCAACGACGTGCTTGATTACCGATTTCATCTGGCGAACAAGGAGATCACGCTCTCCGTGCGCCGCGGTGACGACGAGCTTAGCTTTGCTATCACAAAAAAAGAATACGACGATATCGGACTCGACTTTGAGACTCCCCTTATGGACAAGAAGCACTCCTGCGAGAACAAGTGCATCTTCTGCTTTATCGATCAACTCCCGAAGGGTATGCGCGACACGCTCTATTTCAAGGACGACGACTCGCGCCTGTCTTTCCTACACGGAAATTACGTTACGCTGACCAATATGCACAAGAGGGATATTCAGCGTATCATCGATATGCACATCTCGCCCGTCAACGTCTCGGTACACACCACAAATCCCGAGCTCCGCAAGAAAATGATGAGCAACAAGCGCGCGGGCGAGGTGCTTTCCTACTTAAAGATGCTTGCAGATGCGAATATCTCGCTCTGCTGTCAGATAGTTCTCTGCAAGGGCTACAACGACGGTGCCGAGCTTGATCGCTCGCTTCACGATCTCATCGCGCTCTACCCTGCGCTCACGAGTATTGCGGTAGTGCCCGCGGGACTTACGCGCTTCCGCGACGGACTCTGCCATCTTGAGCGTTTCACTTCCGAGGAGTGCGCCGCAGTTATCAAGCAGATAAACGCATACGGAAATTGGTGCAAGAAGGAATATGGCACGCGGCTTGTCTATCCGTCCGACGAGTTCTATCTCTCAGCAGGTCTACCCATTCCCGACGAGGACTTCTACGAGGACTACTCGCAGATTGAGAACGGCGTAGGACTTATCCGTGATATGCAGAGCTCGGTAGACTTCGAGCTTGAGGATCTCTCGCCCTACGCTGATTTCAAGGGACCTCGCGAGGTCTCGGTCGCAACGGGATATGCCGCTTACGAGCACATCCTCAAGATCTCACGCAAGCTTGAGGACGCATTTGACGGTCTTAATATCAACGTATACAAGATCAGAAACGACTTTTTCGGCGAATCTATCACAGTCTCGGGACTACTCACCGGCAAGGATCTGTGCACTCAGCTCAAGGATAAGGAGCTTGGAAAGACACTTCTCTTCTCTGCCTCGGCTCTGCGTGCTGACGGCGAGGTATTCCTTGACGATATGACACCAGACGAGCTTTCTGATGCGCTGAAAGTTCCCGTAAGAGCGGTCGAGAGCGACGGATATTCCTTTATATCCGCAGTTCTCGGTCTTGAATGACATTGAATTTATCACTTATCAAAGGAAGGTATATATAAATGGCAAAACCTATCGTTGCAATTGTCGGCAGACCTAACGTCGGCAAAAGTACGCTTTTCAATAAGCTCATCGGCGAGCGCCGCTCTATTGTTGAGGACACCCCCGGCGTTACGCGCGACCGTATCTACGGCGAGACCGAATGGTGCGGCAAAAAGCTCATAGTTATCGACACGGGCGGAATTGAGCCCAAGACCGACGATATAATCCTCAAGCAGATGCGTTTTCAGGCTGAGGTCGCTATCGAAAGCGCAGACGTTATCGTCTTTATGTGCGACGTGCGCACGGGACTTACGGCTGACGACCGCGACATCGCGGTAATGCTCCAGAAGAGCGGCAAGCCGATAGTTCCCTGCATCAATAAGTGCGACAGCGTCGGTCAGCCTCCGTTTGAGTTCTACGAATTCTACGAGCTCGGATTTGAGTGCGAGCCTATCGCGGTCTCCTCGGTTCATGGAAGCGGCACGGGCGACCTGCTTGACGCGGTGCTCGAGAAGCTCCCCGATAATATCGGCGAGGATGAAGAGGATGATAGCATCAAGGTAGCCGTCATCGGCAAGCCGAACGCGGGTAAGTCCTCGATAATCAACAAGATCATCGGTCAGAACAGACTTATCGTATCCGACATCGCGGGCACAACGCGCGACGCGGTCGACACGCATATCGAGATCGACGGCACAAAGTTCACATTCATCGACACCGCAGGAATTCGCCGCGCATCCAAGATCAACGACAAGATCGAGAGATACAGCGTCCTCCGCGCACATATGGCGGTAGAGAGGGCTGACGTATGCCTTATTATGATCGACGCAGGCACGGGAATTACCGAGCAGGACGAGAAGATCGCGGGCATCGCGCACGAGGCTGGTAAGGCTTCTATCGTGGTCGTCAACAAGTGGGATTCGATCGAGAAGGACAACTCGACTGTCAATAGCTTCAACGATCGCATCCGCACCTCTCTTGCGTATATGCCCTACGCGCCGATAGTTTACGTTTCCGCGCTCACGGGTCAGCGCATCAACACACTTTTTGACCATATCAAGTACGTTTACAATCAGTCGACGACGAGAATATCCACGGGTATGCTCAATGACGTGCTTGCAGAGGCGACTATGAAGGTACAGCCGCCGTCCGACAAGGGCAAGCGACTCAAGATCTACTATATGACGCAGATATCTGTAGCTCCGCCTACATTCGTTATCTTCTGTAACGATGCTGAGCTCTTCCACTTCTCCTATCAAAGATACCTTGAGAACTGTCTGCGCCAGACCTTCGGATTTAACGGTACGCCGATCAGACTTATCATCAGAATGAAGGGTGACGAGAAGAAATGACGAACAAAAAAATAAAGGGTGTTCTGTTTGACTTCAACGGCACGCTCTTCTTTGACAGCGAATTGCATATAAGGGCGTTCAAGAAGTACTTCGTCGAACACGGGAAGGACGAGCCGAGCGCGGAGTTTATCACGCAGAACATCTTCGGCAGACCTAACCCGAGAATATACTCCGACAATTTCAATCCTACACCCACAAAAAAGGAATGTGAGGAGTTTGCCGACGAGAAGGAGGGGCTCTATCGAAGCTTTTGCCTCAGTTCTCCCGAACTTATGAAGTACACCGACGGAGCCGCTGAATTGCTTGATTACTTGAAAAAAAACAACATTCCCTACTGCCTTGCAACAGGCTGCGGCATTGACAACGTAAGCTTTTATATGGAGCATATGGATCTTGGAAGATGGTTTGACCTTGATCGCAACGTGGTATATTTCGACGGCACGTTTGCAGGCAAGCCCGAGCCCGACACCTATCTTATCGCCGCTAAGAAGCTTGGACTCGACGCGTCCGAGTGCATTGTTTTTGAGGACGGCACGAGCGGTATTTTAGCCGCTAACAAGGCAAACGCAGGTGCAGTCGTATGTGTTTACGAGCACACTCTCCCCTCGCCGCTGACCGACGAGGTACACTGCGACTCGGTGCATAAGGATTTCACCGATTGGAAGAAAATTATTGAGGACTACGGTCTTTTGAGGTAAAATATGTTTGTAGATAACGTCAGAATTTACGTAAAGGCGGGAGACGGCGGCAACGGTGCCGTTGCGTTCCACCGCGAGAAATACGTTTCTCACGGCGGTCCGGACGGCGGAGACGGCGGTCACGGCGGAAATATCATCTTCCGCGTTGACACGGGGGTAAATACCCTGCTCGCCTTCAAATACCGCCATAAATTTATAGCCGAGAACGGCGGCAACGGCAGGGGCGGTAAGCTCCACGGTGCGACTGCTGAGGATCTCGTCATTCTCGTTCCGCCCGGAACGCTCATCAAGGACGAGGAGAGCGGCAAGGTCATTCACGATATGACCGACAACGACGGCGCGGATTATCTTTGCTGTAAGGGCGGCCGCGGCGGTTGGGGTAACCGTCATTTCGCGACTCCCACGCGACAGATCCCTATGTTTGCCAAGAGCGGCACTAAGGGTGAAGAGAAAAATCTCGTACTCGAGCTCAAGATGCTCGCGGACGTCGGTCTTATAGGCTACCCGAGCGTCGGCAAATCCTCTATCCTTGCTCGCATAAGCGCGGCAAGACCGAAGATAGCCGACTACCACTTCACCACTCTCTCCCCAAATCTCGGTGTCGTTTCTATCAGCGCAGAAGAAGGCTTCGTTGCGGCTGATATCCCCGGACTTATCGAGGGTGCGGCTGACGGTGCGGGACTCGGGCACGCATTTTTGCGCCACGTCGACAGATGCCGTCTGCTTCTCCACGTCGTAGATATCTCCTGCTTTGAGGGCAGAGATCCTATCGACGACATCAAGAATATCAACTACGAGCTGCGCCGCTACAGCCCCGAGCTTGCAGAGCGTCCGCAGATCATTATTGCAAACAAATCCGATATTCTCGACCCCGAGGTCGTTAACATTGAGGAATTTGAGGAATTCGTGCGTGACAACGGCTGGGAGCTTATGTACGTATCCGCCGCGACCGGAAAAGGTCTTGAGGAGATGGTACAGAGAGCGGCTGAGCTTCTGCGCGAGCTTCCCCCGATGCTCGTCTACGAATGCGAATACGAGCCCGAGGACGCTTACGTCGGTGCATCGCACGACACCACCGTCCGCCGCGAGAACGATGTATTCTACGTCGAGGGCGAATGGCTATACAACCTTGTTGGTCAGGTCAACTTCGAGGACTACGAGTCGCTCAACTTCTTCCAGAGAGTTCTCAAGAAAAGCGGCGTGTTCGAGCTTCTTGAGTCGAAGGGCTGCAGCGACGGTATGACGGTCTCGATCTACGATTTCGAGTTCGACTACGTAAAATAAAGGAGCATTATATGAATATTTGGCACGATATAGACCCGTCGGTCATCTCGCCCGACGATTTCACCGCCGTAATAGAGATATCCAAGGGAAGCCAGAGCAAATACGAGCTTGACAAATACACCGGACTTCTCAGACTAGACCGCGTTCTCTATACCTCTACTCACTACCCTGCAAATTACGGCTTTATTCCCCGTACCTACGCGGACGACGGCGACCCGCTTGACGTTCTCGTCATCTGCACGCAGGAGATCCTTCCTATGACGCTCATCCGCGTTATGCCGATCGGCGTTATGCGAATGCTCGACGGCGGCGCGATCGACGACAAGATCATCGCGGTTCCCTTCTCGGATCCCACCTACAATCACATCCGCTCGATCGACGAGCTCCCTCCGCACATCTTTGACGAAATAATGCACTTCTTCTCGGTCTACAAGCAGCTTGAAAACAAGCAGACCGCAGTTAAAGAGCTTCTCAACGCAGAGGATGCAAAGAAGATCATTGCCGAGTGCATCGACAACTACAACAAGAGCTTTGGCAACAAATAAGGACTTTTCAGATCAAAAATGGTAAGATTTATAATCGTCCGCCACGGTGTGACGGATTTTAACAGAGAAAACAGATATCAGGGGCAGTTCGACTCCTCGCTTGATCCTGTGGGCATCGAACAAGCAAGAGTGACTGCGGAGCACGTGGCAAAGAATTACCGCCTTGACGCGATCTACGCAAGCGATCTCTCGCGAACGATGAAGACCGCAGAGCCTTTTGCAAAGCTTTTCGGACTCGAGATACACCCCGAGCCTGCTCTGCGCGAAATCGACGTCGGCAGATGGACGGGACGCCTCTTGAGCGAGGTAAAGGTCGAGGACGCGGAATGCTTTACGAACTACGTGACTCACCCCGAGACCTACGGATGCCCCGAAGGCGAGAGCTACGCAGACGTGAGAGCTCGCGTGACTGCGGCGCTCGAGAGGATAGCAAACGAGAACGACGGCAAGACCGTGCTGATCGTCTCGCACGGCGGCACGATCCGCTCGTTGATCTGCGCGTGGCTCGGCTACGAGATCAAGGACATCAAAAAGGTCTGCAGTATCAGAAACACCTCGATCACTATTGCCGAATACGAGGGCGGCAAGATAAACTTCACGCTTATGGGAGATCAATCGCATCTTCCCGAAGATCTTAAATAAAAGGCAAAAAGCCACGGTTCAATGAAGCCGTGGCTTTTGATATATTCTGTTATTCTCAGTCAGATAAATCGGATTTCATCCAATTCTGATTTTTGAAAACACTTCCTCGATCTCATAAATTGCCCCATCAAACTTGGGCCAAGCATCAATATTGTCTCCGCTTTTTCTCGGGATGATATGAATATGAAAATGCGGCACCGACTGCCCCGCGCTTTCTTCACTTGCATTCAGCAAGTTTACACCTTCATATCCGCAATTATCAACGCAGTGTTCAGAAACCTTTTTTACTGCAACCAGCAGGTTGCGCAAAGTCTCTGCGTCGCAATCAAGAATAGATTTTACATGCTTTTTTGGTATTGCAACCATATGTCCATCCACGTCCTTGGCAATATCCATAAAAATCACCGTATGCTCATCTTCATAAACTTTGAGCGCAGCAATATCTCCGCTTACTATTTTACAAAATACACAGCTCATCCTCGCTTACCTCCGTATCTATGATCATCAAATTGTTATTACAATTATACCACGAGAGATCTCATAAGTCAATATGTGTTCTGCCCCGATGTAAGTATAAAAATCTCAGTGAAAAACACCACCGAGGAAGATCCTTGGTGGTGTTTGTGTTTTCTCAGCTAAAAATGCTGAGAAGAAGTTCAGTTGTTTTTACTTAATTGAAACGCAGAAAGAAATTCGTGGAGTCGTGCGTTGTCGCTTGTAAATATCTCCTCGGGAGTTCCCTCTGCGGCTATGATGCCCTTATCCATAAAGACTATCTTATCCGAAACGTCGCGTGCGAAATTCATTTCGTGCGTGATTATGACCATCGTCATATTCTGCGCCGCGAGTCCCTTGATGACCTTGAGCACCTCGCCCGTGATCTCGGGGTCGAGTGCCGACGTCGGTTCGTCGAAGAAAAGTATATCGGGGTTCATCATAAGTGCTCTCGCGATGGAAACTCTCTGCTGTTGTCCACCCGAAAGCTGACAAGGATAAAAATCCTTCTTGTCTGCGAGTCCTACCGAGCGAAGCAGTTCCTCTGCCTTCTGCTCTATCTCGGCATACTCGCGCCGAAGCTCTTCTCTGCCGAGCTTAAGCTTTTTATTTTTCTCCTTTGCACGCAGACGCGGAGCGAGCGAGAGATTTTCGACCGCCGTGTACTGCGGAAAGAGATTGAACGATTGGAACACAAGTCCGAAGGTCGTACCGTCGCCGAGCTCGCGCTTCTGACCGTCGATCCATACCTCGCCGCCGTCCGCCTCCTCAAGATTGTTGAGGCAACGCAGAAGCGTAGTCTTGCCGCTTCCCGACGAGCCGATGATCGAGAGCACCTGTCCGCGCTCAAGTGAGATATTTATTCCCTTGAGCACTTCGACCTTGCCGAAGCTTTTTGACATATTTTTTATCTCAAGAAAAGCCATACCGTCCTCCTATCATATTTTGTAGTAAGACAGCTTTTTCTCGAAATATCCGAAAAGAAGCGTCAGAATTCCGACGTAAGCCAGATAGAATACCGCCGTGTAGAATATCGGCCATATCAGACCGTATGCGGCGTAGTTCTCTGCAACCTTGAGCAGCTCTACTACCATAATTACTCTTGCGAGTGCGGTGTCCTTGACGAGCGTGATAACCTCGTTTGACATCGACGGAAGTATGCGCTTAACGACCTGCATCAAAACTACCTTGAAGAACACCTCGCTCTTTTTCATTCCGAGCACCTGACCCGCCTCATACTGTCCGCGCGGTATGCTTTCTATTCCACCTCGGTAGATCTCGGAGAAATAGCAGGCATAGTTGATGACGAACGCCACGATGACTGACGGAAATCGGTCAAGAGAGCCGATACCGAAAAATCCCGGAACGTAGAAGACCACGAAGATCTGAAGCATCAGCGGAACGCCGCGGATGATCCACACGAACACCTTTGTGACGAAGGCGAGCGGCTTGAACTTCGACATTGAGCCGAATGAGATTATAAGTCCGAGCGGCAGAGCCATCACAAGCGTGAGCACGAATATCAGCGTGGTCGTCTTGAGTCCTTCAAGAAGCTTTAGGGTTATTTCAAAAAACTGCATTTTATCAGTCGTAGTTTACCTGAAGGCTGTTCTCAAGTTTGTACTTCTTTGCAAGCTCCATAAGCTTTCCGTTCTCGTCAAGAGTCTTGATAGCCTCATTTACCTTTGCGGTAAGCTCGCTTCCCTTCTTGAATCCGACTGCGTAGTACTCAGCCGCAAGCTCGATGTCCTCAACGATAGCGAGATCGGTGTAGTCGCCCTTACCAACGACGTTCTGCGCGAGAAGAATATCAACTACAGCAAAATCAGAAGTTCCCGACTTGACCTCGAGGAATGCGCTGTTCTGTGCGGGGAATTCAACAAGCTTGCCACCCTCACCGACAGCGTCCTTAGCGTAAGCTGCGCCTGCGCTTCCGCCCTCAACTGCGGCGGTCTTGCCCTTAAGTGCATCCTCGGTTGCATACTGCGCGAGGTTGTCCTTCTTGACTACGATGCACTGCTGATTGAGCATATATGTGTAAGAGAAGTCAACGAGATCCTTTCTCTCGATTCCGTCGTCCGAAGAGTTAGCGGTAAATCCGTTCCAGATGCAGTCGATCTTGCCTGCATTAAGCTCGATATACTTTTCGCTCCAGTCGATGATCTGGAATTCAACGTCCATACCGATTAGCTTGCCGACTTCCATAGCGAATTCGCTTTCAAATCCAGTCCAATTGCCGTCAGCATCCTGCTCGTTCATATTTTCAAATATAGTTACGCCGCAAACGAGAGTGTCGTTTTTGCCGCAGGAAGAAAGCGCAAAGATCGCGCCTGTGCACATAACTAATGCAAGAATGAGTGAGATAAGTTTTTTCATAATTTTGTCCTCTTTTGTTTCAACACTTTACCGCGCTAAAGCGATGAAATTAGTATACCACATTTTCCCTTCTTTGTCAATAGCATTATGCAATTTTATTAAAATAATATATAAACAAAAAACATCCCGAGTCGCAGTCAGCTCGGGATGCTTGCATCTTATTATTCTTTTGAAAGATCGAGATATTCGATCACTATATATTCGTTCAGCTCCTCGAGGTTGGTTATCGGCGGCGGGCTGTTTTCGTCGCGCTCGTAGAGCTCGCACAGAGATCTTGGAATATTCACGATAAGAGCTGTACCGTTGTTGTTAAATATGAACGCTTCAAAAACGTAAGCCGCTGTGTCGCCGTACTCGACTACATCGTTCGCGTGCCCCGCTTTGTAAAACTTGAGCTGCTCCTCATAGCTTAAACCGTCCTTGTATATCTCAACGTAAAATCTTTGATTTGAATAATCCTCACTTCCTACGTCGCATCCCTTGGGAATGAAAGAAAAGAAGTAGCCCTTTCGATCCGCCCTTGCATAGTCAACTCTATATTCACTCGAAATAAGATTGGGCAGAGCGATCTTGGTCTCTTCACCGTCATAGTTGTTGATGAAAAGCTGCTCAAATTCGTCCATATCATCGCAAATAAAGGTTTCCGCAGATGGCGGATAGGGGTAGGTCACCTCCCCGTCTGCCCCTTCTATGCTGATAGAACAAGCCAATTTACGCTCGTCATAGTAAACGTAGAGAAGCCGTCCGTCATCAAGCACGTAGCGAAAAACTCCCAAATATACCGAGACGGTATTAGTGCCATTTATGCCTAAGATATCGGTTATATCTCTATAAGAGTCGCCAATCTTGATCTCGTCGATCTGTGCAGGGGCTACCGTCTCCTCTACGGTCATAGCGCGCATAGTTTCGTCCTCGGTATATTCGATATAAGCCGCGCGACTGCCGCTTAAGATATAAACGTCGGCTTTGTCATATTCACCGTCGTATTTTGTAGGCTCTACGCCAAAAACATCACGTATCTGCTCGCGTGTCATACCTTCCTTTACCGCATCGATAAGAGAAGCGTCGGCAACACCTTCGGGCAAAGGAGCGGCGGTTGGAGCTTCAGTTTTTTCCTCGATCTCACCTTCACCGCAGGAAGAAAGTGAAAAGATCATCGCAGCACAGGTGCAAAAGATGAGAATGAAAGCAAAAAGTCTCTTCATAGTTACCCCCAATAATTTCTTGTTTACAGTATATCACAGCCTGCTCGATCTGTCAACAGTCAATATTTTGCCGCACTTCTCGGCTGTCGCTTTTTACTGCCTCTGCATAAAATATTAAAGAGCAGACGAATGCTCAATTTAAATCCTAACGAAAGGTTTGACTGTGATGTATAAAGACGACAATTCTATGGCTCGCGACGGCTGCAGCGAGGCTCTTCTTCGTATGATGCTCGACGGCAAGGGAAATTCCGGTCGCGCAGAGGTACAGAAGCCCTCTTGTCAGGGCGGTACGGCTGACTCGCAGAGCAAATGGGGACTTGAGGACTTTCCGCTTGCTTCGGTCTATGCTCCCCTGCAGAAATTTGAGGGACTCTACGATCTCGATATGGCGCTCGATCGCGGAACGCTCTTCTCTGCTCTCGATCTTCCCTTTGGCGGCAGAACAATAGGCAAAGGAGGCTCGTGTAATGGTTGAAAGACGGATGAGATATAACAGAAACGATTGCTCCGCCTGCAATTCGCAAGGCGGCGGATGTAATTCGCAGGGCGGCGGTATGAATACAAATACCGCGTCGCTCCTCAAAAGATTGCGCAAGGTCGACTTCGCGATAGTCGACACCATGCTCTACCTCGACGCCTATCCGCACTGCAAGGCGGCACTTGAATATTACAAGAAGCTGCTCGCCGAGCGCCGCGAGCTTCGCGATAAGCTTGCAAACGCAGGTATGCCGATGAGCGCGACCGATAATTCCACGGACAGCTGGCGGTGGATCGACTCGCCGTGGCCCTGGGAATATGAAGCTAACGTATAATCGAGGAAAGGACGGAAAGCATTATGTGGACTTATGACAAGAAGCTTCAGTACCCCGTAAAGATAAAAAATCCCAATCCTAAGCTCGCGAATGTGATCATCTCGCAGCTCGGCGGCCCCGACGGCGAGATGGGCGCGTCGATGCGCTATCTGCACCAGAGATATTCCTGCCCGTATGATAAGGTTACAGGAATCCTGACCGACGTGGGCACTGAGGAGCTCGCTCATCTCGAGATGGTGGCGGCGATCATCCATCAGCTCACCAAAAATCTCACGCTTGAGCAGATCGACGGAACTCCCTTCGCAGCGTATTTCGTAGATCACACCACCGGCGCGTACCCCGTCGCTGCATCGGGCGTGCCGTTTGATATGAAATACGTCGGCGTCAAGGGCGATATCCTCACCGATCTCAACGAGGACCTCGCCGCCGAGCAGAAGGCGCGCACGACCTACGACAATATCCTGCGTCTGTCTGACGACCCCGACGTCAACGACGTGATCAAATTCCTCCGCGAGCGCGAGATCGTGCATTATCAGCGCTTTGCCGATGCCCTCCGCATCGCGCAGGATAACCTCGACTCCAAAAACTTCTACGCCTGCAACCCATCCTTCGATAAGGGCTGCGGAAGACGGATGAAGTGATCCCATCAAGCCCTCGGCTTTTCGCCGAGGGCTTGGCTTTTATGATATATTGACAAGTCAAGGAAATTGTGGTATAATGTGTGCGGAAAATGCTATTGTATCCATATGATGGAATACACTATAGTGAAACTATTACAACTGAAATGCTAGTAAATCTGCGCGATACACTGCTAACCGATTAGCTTTTATCTTTTAACAATAAACATCTCAGCGCCTACCCGAGCGGGTAGGCGCTGTTTATATTCTCTTCTCAACTATCTCGCTCATCGATTTGACGATGGAGTTTTCGGGGATGGTACCGCGAACGAAGGTGAGGGGGTAGGAGGTGGTATTCTTGCCGACGATGCAGCCGGGGGCGAGGACGCATCCGCAGCCGATCTCAACGCCGTCACCGAGGACTGCGCCAAGCTTTCGCATACCTGTCCTATGGCTTTTATCCTCGGTATGCACGACCACATTTGAGCCGTCGGATTTGAGGTTAGAGCATATTGCGCCCGCGCCGAGATGCGCTCCCTTCCCGAGCATCGAATTTCCGACGTAATTATAGTGCGGCACTTGGACTCTATCGAGCAATATCGCACTCTTAATCTCGCTCGAGTTGCCGATCACGCAATTCTCGCCTACGATAACGTTACCGCGCAAGTAGGCTCCGTGTCGTATCTCGCTATTTTTGCCGATGATCGTGGGCGGCTCTATTCTCGCGCTATCGGCGATGCTGACGTTCTCGCCGACGAGTATTCCCTTCTCTATCTCGCGATAGCCCTCGGGCACGTTCTTAAGAAGCGCTCCGACGATCTCCTCAACTCTCGCGATCAGCTCCCACGGGTATTCGCACTCGCAGGCATACGGCGCGAGATATAGCGGCAGACTTTCGAAAAGCGACTTCATTTTGATTTTCTCACTCAAGCTCGTGCCCTCCCTCGCGTATGCTCTCTGCCACGCGCTCTGCGTACTTGTGGCAATCCTCGATACTCTCGCATTCGACCATAATTCGCAAAAGCGGCTCGGTTCCGCTCTTGCGGAGCAGGAGTCTGCCTTGCTCACCGATCTCTTCTCGCACTCGCTCGCAGGTCTCCCTTACTCGCACATCCTCGATCGCATCGTTCTGATCGAGCACGCGGATATTTTTGACGTACTGCGGATAGAGCGTCAGCCCCTCGCAGAGTGCCGAGAGCGGTCGCTTTGTGTCGCAGATCTCCTCGCAGAGCATTATTGCGCTGAGGAGTCCGTCGCCCGTGGTTGCGTATTTTTTGATTATTATATGCCCCGACTGCTCTCCGCCGAGGCTGAGCTCGTCGTTTTGCATTCTTTCGTAGACAAATCTATCGCCGACCGTCGTCTGCACGCAGTCTATTCCTATATTCTCAAGGGATCGGAAAAATCCGCTGTTTGACATTACCGTCGCGACTACCGTGTCATTCTCAAGCATTCCGCGAGCGCGAAGCCGCTTGGCGAGCACGTAAAGTATTCCGTCTCCGTCGACAACGCGACCTTTCTCGTCGACTGCGATACATCGGTCCGCGTCGCCGTCAAAGGCAAATCCTACGTCGAGGTGCTCGCGCCGCACAAGCTCGCAGAGCCGCTCGATGTTCGTCGAGCCGCAGGAGCGGTTGATATTCGTGCCGTCGGGATCGTTTCCGATGTGATATATCTTTGCCCCGAGCGCGCCGAAGAGCGCGCTTGCTATCGACCAGGACGCGCCGTTGGCGGAGTCGATACCGATTCGCAGGTGCTTATAGGAATGCGAGGCGAGCGAGATAAGATACGCGACGTATCGATTTCGCCCTGCGACGTGGTCTACGATGCGCCCGATCTTGTCTTTTTTAGCGAGCGGAATATCCCCGTCGATCCCAAGCCTGCCGAGCTCGCCGTCGATATACGCCTCGATCAGCGCGGTGGTGCGGTCGTCGAGCTTCTCACCGAAGCGGTTGATTATCTTGATACCGTTGTCGTAGTAGGGATTGTGCGAGGCGGTGATCATTATTCCGCAATCGAACCCCTCGCTCTGCGTAACGTAGGAAACGCTCGGCGTTGTCGTAACGTGAAGCATATAAGCATCCGCGCCCGACGCAGTGAGCCCTGCGGCTATCGCGTATTCAAGCGTGTAGCTCGATCGGCGCGTATCCTTGCCGATTACGATGCGCGCGCGGTAGCCGCTCTCTGCTGTGCCCGAGAGGGACGATGAGTAGTACCATCCCAAAAATCTGCCGACGCGGAATGCCTGCTCGGAGTTGAGGTCGATATTCACCTCTCCCCGAAAGCCGTCCGTGCCGAAATATTTATTTTTTAGCTTTACCTTCTCTTCTGCCGTCATATCAGAACCTCCGTTTTTAACAGTATTATTTTATACCGATGTTACATTTATATTCCGGGCAGAGCGATAAAATATCAAAAAGCAGGATCTGCTTGACTTTGCGCACTTTTCGTGTTATAATTTAGAAAAAAGCAAGGAGGTTCAATATGGCATCCTGGATGGTTCACCTGCGTATTGCAGATAAACTGCTTTCAAGTAATTCATTTCTCAAAGCCAAAGAATTTATTGTTGGCAATATAGCACCCGACAGCGGAGTTCCAAACGAGGATTGGAGCAAATTTTTTCCACCAACAAAGATCTCTCATTTCAAAATACCGAGAGAGGATGGAAAACTTATCATCTCTCTTAACAAATACAAAGAAAAATATTTCACTTCCGCTCTGCTTGATACCTACACTCAGGAGCAATATTCGTTTTACGTTGGGTATCTCACTCATCTGCTAACCGACATTCTTTGGATAGAGCGTGTATTCAATCCTACCGCAACGAAGGATCCGAACTATTCTGCAGACCCGTCTTTTGCCGTCAGCGAGTGGAAAAAGGATTGGTACGATCTTGATTTTCTTTACCTATATGAGCATCCCGATTTTAAGGCATTTGCGATCTATCGCTCTGCCGAAGGATTTGAAAATACATTTATGGAAGAATTTTCGATTGAAGCATTTGACAACAGACGCGCTTATATCTGTGAATTTTATTCTGAAGATCGCAAAGGGCTTTACCGTGAATATCCGTATTTGACGGCAACGCAAATGGATGATTTCGTTGAATATGCCGTCGGATATATTTCAAATGAACTTTTCAATTAGGCAAAAAACCTTATTAGAAACAAAAAGAGCAAACACGCAAGACGAAAGATCTTGTATGTCTGCTCTTTTTTCTGTTAGTGACCTTTTTGTTTTCTCCGCCAAAATGCAGAGGCGACGGCAAAGTCTTTTTGATTTTATTTTTTTATCACCGTGATCCTGCGGGCGAGCACGGTTTTTTTCGGTTTTCCGCTGACTTTATCGGGATAATTGAAATCCGAATGCACCAAAAGCGCGCTGTGATCATCTATCGGAAGAAGTCTGGTGTAGTAGCAGGATCTGTCGTGAGAATTCGGCACAAGCTCGATCTCTATATGCTCAGCCCATTCTCTGCCCGACGGATCGTCGGTTGCCCTGAGGAACAGCCCGGGTCTGCCATAGGTAGCCACGGTCACGCCACATCCAAGACGGAGTATCTGCGGCAAAACACCGACACTATCGAATTTCTCAGGCTTTGACCACGTGCGGCAGGCATCGGTCGAGCGTGTAATATAACACGGGAAACGATCGGGATCAAGATAGCTTTTGGGCGCGCCGCTTCTCATAAGCATTATCACCGATCCGTCCGCCATGATCTCCATCAAAGGCTCGTCAAATCCTTCAAATCCGTCCTCTTCTCTGTATTCGTCATCGCTAACCATGATCTGCGAGATACAGTCCCAGGTGCGTGCCTCGTCAACAGATCTGAACACGAACACACTGCTCTCAAGCGTGTATTTATTGACGGCTGACTCACGCGTCTTAGCGTGTATATCAAAGCTTCGGTGATAAGTTGCAAAGTAAAGAGCGTCTCCGATCCGAACGACCTTGGCATATTCTCCGCAAGCCGCCATCATATATGCCGTGGGCAGTATGCGATTATCGGGATATTCGATCAGTGCAAGGTTATTCCAATTGATCTTTACCTCAAACAAGCTCTCCTCGCCCGTCTCGGTATCTACCTCCACGCCAAAGACCTTATCATCAAACTCCTTTATATCTTCGGCAAAATGATATTTGACACCTTTATGCTCGACTAACGGAGTATGTAAGGCAATATAATCACTCTTGAATGCAAATTCCTTTTTAAAGCCCTTGAAAGCCTTGCCGTTCTTCAACAAGGTATTCGGGATCACTGCAGAACTTTCCAGAGGTTCTTTCCACGTTACACCAAGGTCCTCTGATACCGCCTCGCCAAATGACTTTCCTCCGTAGAAGTTAACGTCATCGGGGCGCATAGCCCAACTTACGTAGATCGATCCGCTTTTCGTGTAATGGATATCCGGAAACTGATAGTTCCCCCACCCCGTATTCTCGCCCTGTGCGATAACAGATGGCTTCCCTATCTCTATACGAAAATCATTCATAATCTCCACCCTGAATTCTATATATTCTCTTCCACCACACCGCGCAGCCATTTGCCCTCGGTGAAATCGGGGATCTCGACGGGTGCACTGCCGTTCGCGATAGACACCTCGGAGAGCGCGGTAATTACCATCCAGCTTGCCGCATCGTAAACGTCGACCGGCATCGGCTTACCGTTGCGGAGCGCGTCAAAGAAGAATTTGAACTCAAGGTAGTCCATTCCGTCGTGGCCGCCCTGAACGCCCTCCTCGATATACTTCTTCCAGATCGGATGATCGTACTCGTCGGTGTAGCTTGCCGCGTTGCCGACCTTGTTTGCGCGCCAATTCCAATCGTACTTGGAGTCCTCGCCGTTATCAAGGAATACCGAGTCGGTCGCCTCCTCGTACATTCCGCGAGTTCCGCGCACGGTAAATCCGCGGCTGTAAAATCTCGGGAGCGTAGTATCAAGCGTCAGCACGATAGTTTCGCCGTTTGCGCACTTGATGACGGTAGTAACGACGTCGCCCTGATTGACCTGAGCGTTGCAGAGGAATTCATCGTCGGGCTTCTTGCGGAGCGCGTAATCGTGAAGTCCCTCAGCCTTCGACGCGGTCGAGGTAAGGCTTACCATACGGTTGCCGTTATTTATCTTAAGCACCTTTGCGATCGGTCCGAGCTCGTGTGTCGGATAGTTCTCGCAATTGCGTGTGAGATAATTTCTGAGTCTGTAGTGACGGTTTTCACGTCCGAACGCGATCTCCTCGCGCAGATCGTGGTGATAGCCGCCCGAGCAGTGAACGATCTTGCCGAAAAGTCCGAGCTCGACCATATTGAGTGCCATAAGCTCGCGGCGACCGAAGCAACAGTTCTCGAGGAACATAAAGGGCACCTTTGTCTCCTCGTAGGTCTTGACGAGCTCCCAGCACTGATGTACAGAGTACGCGCCGCCGACCTCGAGGCCTACCGCCTTGCCTGCTCTCATCGCGTCGACCGCGATCATAACGTGATCCTCCCACGCGCAAGAGATGACTACCGCGTCAACGCTCTCGTCCGCGAGAAGCTTTTTGTAATCGGTATATTCTGTCGGGCGTTTGCCGCTCTTCTCTTCTACCTTGTTTGCCGCACTCTCTGCTCTGTCTGCGTAAAGATCGCAAACCGCCGTTACGCTCTCCTTTTGTGCGAGCACGACGTCAAGAAGCGACTTTCCTCTGTTTCCAAGTCCTATAAATCCAACTCTTACGTTTTCCATATTAATACTCCTCTCAAGCTTCGATCTCATCAAAGCTGACCTTAGTTATTTTTCCGCAATTGAGGCAAGACGGTGCGCCGTTGCTGTGATAATACGCTACCAAAAATCCGCCCTCTACCTCAATGATCGCAGGATAGCAATAGCTGTTCGTTCTGTCGTCCTCAAGCAGATAGGTCGAGTCTATAAAACCGTCAAATCCGCCGTTGCCAAATGTCTTTCTGTTCTCTGCAAACGAGAGACCTCCGTCGCGGCTCACCGCGCAAACGTAGGGTGTTCTCTTCGGACTCTTCCACATCTCGCGTCCTTCGATAAGGCAGGTGTACGCGATGGGATTGAAGACCGACAAGGTGTACTTCCCTACCGCTCTTATCTGCATAGGAGAATCGGGCGAGGTAAATTTGAAGGCAGGCTCGATCGCACTCCAGGTGTCACCGTTATCAGTCGAGAAGCACTGATACTGATGACCGTACGCGGTCCTGCACCACATCCATACTCTGCCGTCGGGAAGCTCGTAAACACCCGGCTCCTGAAGCTGAACGGGGTCGTCGTAGGGCGACTTCACGGTATCGTGAGAGATTTTCCAACTTCTGCCGTCGTCGTCAGAATAAAGCACCTTGAGCACTCCGGGGCGCGCGCGATAGCCCGACTCGCCATGATATGCCGCGGGGAGAAGGATCCTGCCGCTCTTAAGTCTTACGAGTCTGTCGTTATTGACGACGTAGTAGCCGTCGACTGCCGCACAGCAAACAGGCTCGCTAAAGGTCTTGCCCTCGTCGGACGAGCGCACGAGATAGGGCATACAGAGCAGATCCTCGCCCTTCATCGACTTGCGCAGATACGCGACTCCGAGGTCGCCGTTCTGCATACGGAGCAGGCTGACAGACATAATATTGAGCGCATCCTCGTCTTTTGCTATAAGCACACCGCCGTCTACCCAACTCTCGCCCTCGTCGGATGAATAATAAGCCGAAACTCTCGCGGTCGCGTGGTCGTCGCCCTCTGTTCCGTAATAATCGGTATAAGCGTACATTATACGACCGTCCTTCAGTCTTATCATCGAGCCTTCGCCGTTACGGGGATTTTTCTCCCCCGTCGCCAAAAAGAGCACTTCTTTTCCTATCTTCTTCATTTTGTTTCTCCTGCGTTGTTAAACCTTAGAATCAAAGCATAAATTTGCGGATAAAATCGGTAGTAAAGCGAACGCCCGCGTCTCCGAGCTCGCCGTGCCAGGTTGCCGAGTGAGGCTCGATGCTGAGGTCGCCGTTATACTTGCGTGCGTAGAGGATCGCGAAGAGCGAGCCCCACTGAATGTCGTCCATTCCGGCAGGCGGATCATCGACAAATCTCTTGCCTGCGTGTACAGTTCCCTTTACGTGTACGTGCGCTACGCGCTCGCCCCAATCAGAGAGCTGTGCGAGATAGTTATCTCCTCTGTTATAAGCGTGAGACGCGTCAAACTTGATCATAAGCTCGGGGAGCTCGCCGAGCACGACCTCCCATTGTTTAGGCGAGACGATAAAGTTGTTCCAATCGCAGTTGTGCACGGCGATCTTTATTCTGCCGTCAGCGTGCGCGATAAGTGTTCTGAAAAACTCGATAGCAAGGCTATAGTTCTTCCACAAACTTACAGACGCATCGTAATTGCATCCGCAAACGAAGGTCTTTGCGCCAAGCTCGATAGCACAGTCAAGAAAAGCGAGATAGTGCTCAAGTTTCTCTGGGGCGATCGCACCTCCCTCAAGAATATCGTGGTTCCATCTGCCGACCGCCGAGATGTCGATGCCCGTCTGCTTTATCAGCTCTTTTACTCTATCCTTCGAAGCTATCAGATCCTCCGCCTCTGCCTGATTGTTGCGGCAGATCTCTATAAAGTCAAGGCCCTGCGCCGCTACGAGCTCAAAGCCCTCTTTTGTATAGTTGTTCTGAATTCTTCCAAGTCTCATTTGTATATCCTCCGAGATTTAGATTTATAAGAAAATTATAGCAATAAAACAGAGCTTTGTCAAGTGGTCACAGGCATAAAAAAGCTCTGTTTTTCAAGTTTATTTGTATCGTCGCACAAAGCAAAAAAACACTTTTTGCTATTGACAAAGAGTGCGGCATACTGTATAATTGCATTGTGGCCGCAAAGGCTCAAGGAAGGAACGATCTTATGAAAATAGTTCAGCGAATCAACGGAAACTGCTCCGGACTGATGCTTGAGCAGCTTATCGAATGCATAAAAAAGTACCCGAACTCTATGAACACAGTATGGCTGAACACCCAATACGGCTACCCGTCCCTTGAGGCTCACAAGGATTATGCCGACACTTTGGCAAAAATAGCAGAAAGATTGCGTGCAGAAGGTATTGCCGTTGATCTTCAGCTTTCAAACAGCATAGGGCACGGTGAATATATGTCAAAGCTCGACTGCTCGGCACTCGTCTGCGAGGGCTCGCCTGTGCGCAAGATGGTTGGACACGACGGAGTAGTAGCGACCTACTCATTCTGTTGGAACGACGAATATTTCAGAGAATATAACCGAGAGCTTGTAAAGTACTACGTAAGCGCGATCCGTCCGGGTGAATTCTGGATCGACGACGATCTTCGGGCAAGAAATCACGCCCCTGTCAACTTCGGATGCTACTGCAATCACTGCATCTCTAAATTCAATCAAAAATACGGATATTCATTCGACCGTGAAGCTCTTGTTAAGGAATTTCTTTACGGAGATATAAAGGTACGTGCGCGCTATATTGAGCAGATACGTGACGATATAGCTTCATTCACCGAGGATATCTGCGCGATCGTTGCAAAATATTCCCCCGAAACCATCGTATCTTTGCAAAACGGCTCTAACGGTCCTTACACCGGATACGGTCACGACTATATTTTCGATGCTATGTACAGATCTACCGGACACGTACCGAGCTACCGTCCGGGTGGCGGTGCTTACCGTGACCACGATCCGAATGAGTTCATAGAGAAAGCCTACGATCTGTCACGTCAGTGCAGCATGCTGCCAAGCTACATAAGAAGAACCTATCCGGAGATAGAAAATATGCCCAAGAACGCTATGGGCAAGACGATGGCAGGAACTGCATTTGAAAGTACGCTTTATCTTGCAAGCGGTATGACAGACCTCAGCTATGCGATGCTTGGCGACCTCGACGAGCCTTTTTCCTTCTTTGAGGAAGGCTTCAAGCTCTTTTCTGAACATCGCGCGTATTGGGAGAGGCTGGCGAGCATCTCTCAAAGGACTGCAGACGCTGGTATAACCTTTGCACAATCAAAAAAGCTACATCTGCGCGCTCTGTCGCAAAAGGACGATATGTATTCCTTTAATACCGAGCATTACAAAGGAGCCAACATTCTTTTGCGCAACGGTATTCCGCTGACCTACAGAGACTCAAGCACATATATTTTGCACCCCGAAGCCGCAAAACAGATGAGTGCCGATGAGCTCTGTGCGCTGCTCTCGCAGAATGTTCTGACCGATGCGGAATCGGTCGAGCATATCCAAGATCTTGGCATAAACCTCGGATTTGAGCTTGTTCGCGCCACCGATGCGCAGTCGCTTGTGACTAACGAGCTTTACACCGATCATCCCATAAATTGCGGATACCTCGACCGCTTCACACCAAGCTTCTTTACTCCGGGTAGAAATAACAAATATTACATAACGAAGATTCCCGATGGCTGTACGGTGCTCGGATACTACGATCCGAATATGCTCTGCGCTCCGATAACCAGCGATCCCGAGCTTCCCTTCGGATATTCCTCGGTCGTTATGAATACCGCGCAAGGCGGAAAATGGGCGGTTATGGCGTGCGACCTCTGGAAAGGCATCGTTCCCTCCACACAACGCACAAGAGTGCTTAACATCATTGACTATATCGGAGGCGGAATGCCCGCAAAGATACTGACACCCGTGCAGGCGGTGCTTATGCCGCGCACAGATACAAACGGAAATACCGTTTCGGCATCAGTCATAAACTGCACGATAGGAGCAGAAAAGAATATTGAGCTTCTCATTCGCAGACCTGCCGCAAAGCGTTTCTGCTTTATGTCGCAGTATAACGGCGAGTGCGAGCTTTGTGCAAGAGAGACCGAGGACGGATACCTCGTAACCATACCTGAGATCTCTGCATGGTCGGTTGGAACGATATTTTGTGAATATTAATAATAAAGAAAGGACAAAGAATAATGAAAGTTTTACTCATTTTAGTTGACGGAATGCGCCCCGATGCTCTGCCGAAGGTAGAGACGGCGCAGAAAATAATATCAAAGTCTGCATACAATATGAACGCGCAAACAGTTATGCCCTCTGTCACTCTCCCCTGCCATATGTCGCTCTTCCACAGCGTAGATCCCGGCAGACACGGAACTACGACAAATACGTATATGCCGCAGGTGCGCCCCATCGACGGTCTTTGCGAGGTTCTTTCAAGAGCAAAGAAGACCTGCGCTTCCTTCTTTAACTGGGAGCAGCTTCGCGATCTTTCTCGCCCCTCCTCGCTCGTTTATTCCTATTTCGTCAGCGGCGGAAAATTCGGCTACGACAAGGCAAACCCCATGACTGCCGATGCCGCTATCTCTTTCCTTAACAGCACGGATGTGGATTTCACATTTCTCTACTTCGGTTATCCCGATGCGGCAGGCCACACTTTCGGCTGGATGAGTCCGGAATACTATGACTCGCTTGAGAATAGCTGGGAGAACATCAATCGCGTAGTTGACTCTATCGGGGAGGATTACACAGTCATAATCACGGCTGATCACGGCGGTCACGACAGAACTCACGGCACAGATCTGCCCGAGGATATGCTCATTCCCGTGATAATGTACGGCAAGGATATTGAGCCGGGTGAAGCGTTCGATGGTGCTAACATCAAGGATCTCGCCCCCACAGTTACAAAGCTTCTCGGAGTCGAGCCCGGCGAAGAATGGGAAGGAAAAAGCCTTATTTAAACATAAAAAATCTCCTACGGATATGCGTAGTGCCCTTAAGGACACTACGCAACTATGATCGCCTGCGGCGAGCTTAGAGTTATGATTGGCTACGCCAAGTTATGATGTGCCTGACGGCACGGTTTGAAGTAACAGAGCGATCATATCATAACGTTTGCGAAG
>JAFTKL010000001.1 GCA_017453285.1 Clostridia bacterium
ACGAAGCGGAAATCGTGCAGATCAAGTCTTTCGTCTATCTGTCTCACAAGCGCGAGCACCTTCTCACGAAGCTCTGTAACCCTCTCGTCGTCGGTCACGATCGGGTCCATATGTACCGTCGCGCGCACCGAGAGCTCGGAGAAGAGCCTCTTTTCTATCGTATCTATCACGTCGTGCGTGTGGAACACGTTCTGCATTCCGTCGACCTCGACGTGAAAGGAGGCTATCGTGTTGCCGGGGCCGTAGTTATGAACGACCATATCGTGTATTCCGAGTGCCTCGGGATACTCGCGTGTGATGCGGATTATCTCCTCTATAAGCTCGGGCTCGGGAGCCGAGCCGAGTATGGAATTCTTGGTCTCGTTGAGTATATTGATACCCGCGATCATAACGATCACCGCGACGATAACGCCCATATATCCGTCGGTGTCAAAGCCTGTCGCGCTACAGATGATTATAGATGCAAGCACGGCAGAGGTCGCTATGGCATCCGAGAGGCTGTCGGTCGCCGCCGCCTTGACTACCTCGGAGTTTATCTTCTTAGCCGCGCTTCTGCCGAATACAAAGAGCCAGAGCTTGATTGCAATAGACGCGACGAGAATGACGATAACGAGCGCGTTGTAGGTCGTGGGTTCGGGGTTGAATATCTTGCTTACCGAGTCGGTCATCAGCTCAAAGCCGACGAGAAGCACGATAAAGGAGACGATCATAGACGCAACGTACTCGATGCGCGCGTGCCCGAATGGGTGGTCGCGGTCGGCGGGCTTGCCCGATATCTTGAAGCTGATAAAGGACACCACCTGCGAGCCTGCGTCCGAGAGATTGTTCATCGCATCCGCCGTTATCGAGATAGCTCCGCTGAGAATTCCCGCGAGCATCTTGAAGGCGGCGAGCAATATATTTGCAATTATTCCAACTATCGACACCGCGCTTCCACAAGCGCGGCGCACCTCGGGCGAGTTCTTCTCGCCCTCGCGATAGCCTTTGACAAAGGTTTCAAAAAAGAATTTGGTCATATTTTCCTCTTAAAATCTGAAATATAGAAAGGGGTTGTACCCCGAATTTACAATATAAGCCACCGAGAGCGTAAGTGCCGCTATCGGCAGAAGAAGTCCAAGGACAAGAGTCGGGATTTTTCCCTTCTCTGCGAAATAAATATACAACCTCTTTGGCAGAGGTGTTGCACCGAGTGCCATAATTATCGTCAGCGGCAGATGCCGCAAAAGCTCATAGCGCGAAAGCGGAGACAAAGATCCGTCCGCTCCGACTCCTATCGCGCGTAAGAGCAGCTCTGCGCCCTCTTTGAGTGTGAGCGCG
This sequence comes from Clostridia bacterium, assembly GCA_017453285.1. Classification (GTDB taxonomy): domain Bacteria; phylum Bacillota; class Clostridia; order Oscillospirales; family CAG-272; genus HGM12713. The sequence continues at coordinate 1,318 of JAFTKL010000001.1, forward strand.
TCACCGTCGGATGCGAATATCGCCCAACCTATGCCGATAAGCGCAAGCGAATAGACTCTTTGCAGAAAAATCGGCACTTTTGCGAGAGCTTTGAGCAAAAATGCCTTTTCAAGCACGAGCACGAGGGCAAAATAAAGTCCCCAGAGCAAGAAATTCAGCGAGCCGCCGTGCCATATGCCCGTAAGTGCCCAGGTCACCAAGAGATTTAAATAGGTGCGCGCCCGACCGCGTCGGTTACCGCCGAGCGAGATATAAACGTATTCACGGAAGAACGACGAGAGCGTTATATGCCACCGCCGCCAGAAGTCCGTGATGCTCCTTGCAGTGTAGGGGTAATTGAAATTATCGGGAAAGTGAAATCCGAGCATCCGCCCAAGTCCTTGCGCCATATCCGAATATCCCGAAAAGTCGAAATATATCTGCATCGCAAAGAAAAAGATGGCAAGATAGGAGTCGACTGCTCCCTGCTCGGATGAAAAGAAGCTCCAAGCCTCGCCTGCGGAGTTAGCCAAGAGGACTTTCTTAGAGAGTCCTGCGATAAATCTGCGAAGTCCTGCCGAGATATCCTCAAGAGAGGTGTACCGCTCGCGAAGCTCGCGTGCGACGTCCGAGTAACGCACTATCGGGCCCGCGATAAGCTGTGGATAAAGCGTAACGTACGCACCGAAATCTACCGGGCTCTTCTCTGCCTTCACGCTACCTCTGTAGACGTCGATAATGTAGGATAGCGCCTGAAAGCTGTAAAAGGATATGCCTATGGGCAGAGTGGACGAGAAAAATTTGAAATACGCGAGCTGGGTGACGTTATAAGCCACCGCCAGCCACAATATCGCCCTTGCCACACGGCGCGAGCGAGCCTTTGAAATGGCTATACCGAAGATATAATCGGCAAGCGCGGTCAGAAGCATTATCGGCAGATAGCTCGGCTCGCCGTAAGCGTAGAAAAGCGATCCGCTGATAAGAAGCCACGCGTTTCTGCAGACGCGCGGCAAAAGAAAATATATCAGAGTGCTGAGCGGCAAAAAGAGAAAAAGGAATTCGAGTGACGAAAAAAGCATTATTTCCTCCACAAGATTTATGTATCCCTTTTCTCTTTTCTGCCGTTATCATCAAAGCACCTTGAGTGCCTCCTCAGCCGCCGAGAGCACGCCTATCTTACCGCTCTCGTAGGTAAGTCCGCCCTGAAGATAAGCGGTGTACGGCTCGCGCAGAGGTCCGTCGCAGGAAAGCTCGATCGACGAGCCCTGCGTGAACGCGCCTGCCGCCATTATGACCTTGTCGGTGTATCCTGGCATCTCCCAAGGCTCAGGGGTGACAAAGGAGTCAATAGGCGAGCCTGCCTGAATTCCGCGACAGATAGCGCAAAGACCTTCGGGCGAGTGGGTGATGACCGACTGGATTATGTCGTATCTCTTTTCGTTCCATTCGGGCTCAACGTCAAAGCCGAGTCCGCGGCTACCGAACATATATGCCGCGAGATGCGCGGTCTTGAGTGCCTGCGATGTGGTGTGAGGCGCGTAGAAGAGTCCTTTGTAAAGGCTCTTGGTCTGTCCGAGCGTCGCGCCGACCTCAAGTCCGCATCCGACCGAGGTGAGTCTGTAGGATGCAAGCTCGACGGCTCTCGCGCTACCAGCGATGTATCCGCCGCTCTCTGCCATTCCGCCGCCGGGGTTCTTGATCAGCGAGCCGATGATCATATCAGCTCCGACCGCCGTTGGCTCGCGAGTCTCTGTAAACTCGCCGTAGCAGTTATCGACCACGACGTACGCGTCGGGGCAGATGGGACGGACGAACTCGATTACCTTTCCGATATCGTCAACGCTGAGCGTGCGTCTGTTGAGATAACCCTTAGAGCGTTGGATAAAGATGACCTTTATTCTCTCGCCCTCGGCTCTGAGCACCTTTTCGATCGCGTCGAAATCAAAGCTTCCGTCGTTCTTCAGATCCGCCTGTCTGTACTCAACGCCAAAGTCGCGCAACGAGCCGTTGCCCGCCTCGCCGACGTTGCCGATGACCTCGTCAAGCGTGTCGTATGGCTTGCCTGCGATCGAGAACATAATATCTCCCGGGCGCAGAAGTCCGAAAAGTCCGATGGTGAGCGCCTGAGTGCCGTTTACGATGCTGTGGCGCACGAATGCAGCTTCCGCGCCCATAACGTCAGCCCATACCGCGTCAAGCACCTCGCGTCCGCGGTCGTCGTAACCGTATCCGCTGGTGGATATGAACATAGACTCACTAACGCGATGCTCACGGAAGGCGTCCATAATTTTTTTGGTATTTGCAAAGGAGATCGCGTCGATCTCGGCAAAGATGGGAGCAAGCTCACTCTCTGCTTCGGCGCAAAGTCCGAGTATTCGCTCTGAAAACTGCATCAGATCAACCTCTTGCGAGCAGGTAAGCGGCGATAAGATCGATAGTAGCCTCAACGTCGCCCATATCACAGCTCTCAACACCCGAGTGGATGTAGCGTGTGGGTACGGATACCGCACCTGCCATCGAGCCTGCACCTACCATCTGCATAGAAGAGGTATCGGTGCCGCCGTAGAGAAGGATCTCCTTCTGTGCGGGGATCTTGTTCTGCTTTGCAAGCTCGTCGAGTGCCTTTACGACCTCTTCGTGACAGATGACCGAGCTGTCCTTGATCTTGATAGCCGCGCCCTTTCCGAGTGCGCAAGCCATGGGAGACGCACCGGGAAGGTCGCCCGTGCCGGTAACGTCAACGCAGATAGACTCTGTGGGAGCTATCTTGTAGGAAGCGGTCTTACTGCCTCTGCAGCCTACCTCTTCCTGAACCGAGAATACGTAGTAAACGTCAGAGTCGATCTCTTCCTTTGCAAGCTTCTCTGCGATAGCGAGGAGCACGAGGCATCCGACTCTGTCGTCGATAGGTCTGCCCGCAACTCTCTTCCCGCCGAGCTTGTAGAGCTCGGGTGCGCCCATAAACGCATCGCCGAGTCTTACTCTGCGCTCAGCCTGAGCCTTGGTGGACGCGCCGATGTCGATAAACATCTTATCGGGTGAGTAGTCTGCCGCCTTTACGCCTGCGTTGGGAACGAGCACGCCGACGACTCCGCTCTCGGATACCATCTTGGTGAATGCAGATGCCACGAAGTTGATGCCGCCGATGGGAGCGACGCGGAGAAGACCGTTATCCTCGATGAAGTTAACGATAAATCCGATCTCGTCCATATGTGCGCAGAGCATCATTCTCTTATCACCCGTGCGGCCCTTCTTGCACGCGATGAGGTTACCGAGCGGATCGGTCTCGACCGTGTCGGTGTAGGGTGCGATCTTTTCTGCAAGTATATTTCTGATCTGTGCTTCTCTGCCCGAGATAGAATGAGCGAGGCAGAGCTCTTTAAGTGTAGAATACAAATTCATAATATTTCTCCAATCCTATCAGTTTATACCAAGTATTTCTTTAATGAGCGGAAGAAGCTTGTCAGCAGCAGCTCTGTGACCTTCAACGGTGGGGTGTCCCTGCGCGCCGCCTGTGTTCTTAGGAACTTCGATCATATAGATATCAGAGTCCTCGCCGCCGAGCTTATCGATAGCGCCCTTGATGTTATCGTAAAGGAATGTTCCTACAAAGCCGTATGCCCATACGATCGGGATATCCTCGCCGTAGCAGTCGCGAACGTGCTTGATGAGCTTCTCGGTCATCTTCTGGACTTCCTCGGGCTTACACATAGTGGGATCCTTGTCTTTGTTGAGGAAGTAGTCGTTCGTACCGAGGTTGATGATGATTATATCGGGTGTGCGAAGCGAGAATGCGTGCTCCTCGTCGTAGGTCTTATTACTCATCTTGTAGCGAGAGTAGGATGCCATGGTGTAGAAGTCGAAGATAGGGTCATACCAGCTTCCCGCAATTCCGATACCGCTCTGAGAAATGATGGTATAGTCTGCGTTGAGATCCTCTGCTATCATATAGCCGTAGCTCTGTGTAGCGTCCTCCCAGATAGGAGTCTGGGGATTGGGGCTCGAATTCTCACCGATGTTACCCATACCGCAGGTAAGGCTGTCGCCGATGACTTCGATGTAAAGCTCCTTATTTGCGGGCGGATCGTAAAGCTTGCCCGTAAGAGAGATGCTCTTTATTTCAAGGAGGGTATAGTTGGACTCGGTCTGCTTAATAACGGTAACGGTATGCTCTCCGAGCTCGTCAAAGTGCGCTACCTTGAGCTTGCGCGGACCGGGCTCGACAGAAAGTCTATCTTCCTGACGCTCGCCGTCAATATAAACCGTGAAATAAGTAGTTGTACAACCGTTTTTAACGCCCGATGTTACAACGTCAAGTACGACGTTGCCTTCCATCAGACCTGTAAACTCTATTCCGGACGCGCTGTGGTCGCAATAAATTCCGTTATCCGAGAAAGAGGTTCTTCCAAGTGTCTTTACCTTGTCGTAGTCCTTTCCGAGATCAATCTTTATATCCTCGATCCCGTCCTCGTTCTCTTCATCTTTCTTATCGTCCTCAGGCTTCTCGGTAGGCTTTTCAGTAGGCTTATCTGTGGGTTTATCAGTCATTTTATCTGTCTCCTTTTCGGTGGGCTTATCTGTGGGTGTATCCTCGCCGGTGTCCGAGCAAGCAAAAAGCGGAGCCGCGAGCATCAGAAGTGCGAGTGTGAGTGCGATCATTCTTATAAACTTTTTCATAAATTTCTCCTTATATCTTATCAGAATTTCTGACTATCTGCTCGCAAAGGTCTCTTACCGACTCGTAGTCGTCAAGGCTTGCGACGCACGCAGGCGAATGCAGATAGCGCGTGGGAACCGATATTGCAAGCACCTTTACGCCCTCGGTGCTCTTGTGGATATGTCCCGCGTCGTTGCCGCCCGAGACGTATCTCTTGATCTGTGCGGGGATGCTCTTCTCTTTTGCGAGGTCAAGTGCAAAATCGACTACATCTCTCTGATAGATCGTCGAGCGGTCAGCCACCGAGATAACTCCACCCTTGCCTACGTCCGCAACTCTGCGGCATGCTTCGGTCTCGGGGAGGTCACCGATCGCCGTGGTCTCAAGAATCACCGCGAAATCGGGGCGGATGATATTAGCAACGCACTCCGCGCCGCTAAAACCAATCTCCTCGCGAACGGTAAAGCAGAAATAAATATCTGCGTCGATCGCGGGGGGCTCTGCTCTGAGCTTATCCATTATCTCAAGCATAGCCGCGCATCCCATTCTGTCGTCAAGCGCCTTGCACTTGAGCGTTCTGCCGCCCTTGCCGAACGCGTAGAATTCAGAGTCAAACGTACCGAAGTCGCCGATCGAGAGCTTCTCCTCTGCGACCTCCTTCTTCTCTGCACCGACGTCGATCGAGAGCTTTCTTGCCGCAAGCGGTCTTTCTCTCTCCTCGGGAGATTTGTGGTGTATCGCCTTAGAGCAGATAACACCTCTCGTAACAGTCTCGCATCCCTTAACGAACACCTTTCTGCCCGAAAGCACCGACGGGTCAATTCCGCCAACGCATCCGAACGAGAGCATTCCGTCCTCGCGGATATCCGAGATCATAAATCCGACCTCGTCCATATGAGCCGAGACCATAATTTTCTTTCTGCTATTTGCGTCGGGTCTACCGAAGCTCATCTTCGCGATAAGGTCTCCCATACGGTCAACGCTGACCTTGTCGGCTACCTTCTCTGCGCGCGGTCTTATAAGCTCTCTGACCTCATCCTCACAGCCCGAGGGTCCGAACGCAAGGCTGAGCTCACGTATAAGCTCTACGCCACTCAAATTCATAATTTCGCTCACAGTATGTCCTCCTTCCCAAATCTCTTTGCGATATCTGCATCACAAATGAATTCTCTGACCGCACCGCAAAGCACGTTGCAGTCGTCAAGGTTGATCACCTCGTTATAGGTGTGCATATTTCTAAGCGGAAGTCCGACGTCGACGGTAGGTATTCCCTCTTTTACGAGATTTACCGAGGGAGAATTCGTGCCCGTGTGCGAGGGGGACGCAACTGCCATCACGGGAAGCTCCTTTTCCTTGCAAAGATCGATCGTAGCTTTGGTAAGTCCTCTGTGCGTTGCCGCCGACCAGGAGATCGAAATTCCTCCGCCGAGCTTTACAGACTCGCTCGAGGGGATGTCGGGTCCGTTGCCGAGATTTACGTCGATAACGAACGCGTAGTCGGGATCGATCTTAAAGGTAGATGCCGAAACGCCGCCGAGTCGCGAGGTCTCCTCGCGCGCCGAGAGCGAAAGATAAACGTCGCCTGCGAGCTCCTCACGGGGAGTATCGATGATCGCTCTTGCCGCGATCGCGCCGCAAGCCTTATCGTCAAAGCTCTTACCTGCTATGTACTTCTCGCCAAGCTCGGAGTAAACGGGAGCGTAAACGATCGGGCTGCCGAGCGGGATCATCTCCTGAAGCTCCTCAAGAGTGTATCCGAGTCCTACGTCAACGAGCACCTCTTCTACGGGCGGAAGCTTTGCGTCTCTTCCTGCGCGAAGATGAGGGGGAGTCGAGACTGCAACGCCGCGCAACGTCTCGTTTCCGCAGATGATAACGTCGGATGCCTGAACTATAGCGGGGTCGATGCCGCCGACTCGCGTCATACGAAGAAATCCGCCTTCAAGCACATCTGTGACCATCATTCCGACCTCGTCCATATGCGCGTCGACGAGTATCTTTGGTGCACCCTCTCTGCCGCAGCGGCGGACGAGCACCTGGTTTCCGACAAGATCTGTGTAGATCTCGTCAAATTTTCCTTCGTATATCTCCCTTACTTTCTCGGAAGCTCTGTATTCAAAGCCCGAGAGCGAGGGGATCGAGCAAAGCTTTATCACGTCGTCGATCAAAGTCTCGCGGCTCGCGTACACCTTAACCTCCTTGATCTCTTCGGTCTGCTCGACGTCAATAGTTTTGTTTTCTTCCATTTTTTCTGTTTCTCCTCCTTAACCCCAATATTTTTTATCGAGGCTTCTGTACTGTATCGCCTCTGCTATGTGATTTGCTTTTATCGTATCCGATGCATCCATATCTGCGATCGTACGCGCCACACGCATTATTCTGTCGTATCCTCTTGCCGACATTCCCATTCTCTCGTACGCCGCCTTGAGTATCGCGCTTGCGGCAGGCTCCATAACGCAATATTTGCGTATCAGTGCCGCGTCAAGCTGAGCGTTGCACCAGATCTTTCTCTCGCCGCTCTCCCTCATTCGCTCGAGTGCAAATCTGCGCGCCCTCGTAACTCGCTCGCGTATGGTCGCCGAATTCTCGGCAGGCGCGCCCGTCTCTGAGAGCTCGTCGTAGGAGAGCGAGGGGAGCTCGATCTGAATATCTATTCTGTCAAGCATCGGTCCGCTTATTTTGGATATGTATCTTTTCACGTCGTTCGGGTGACAGGTGCAGGGCTTTGTGGGATGCCCGAAAAATCCGCATCTGCAGGGATTCATCGCACCGACGAGCATAAACGAGCAAGGATAGGTCACGCGTCCGTTTGCACGCGTGATGGTAACGCATCTGTCCTCAAGCGGCTGACGGAGCGCGTCGGTCACCTGCTTTGGAAACTCGGGCAGCTCGTCAAGGAACAGAACGCCGTTGTGCGCGAGCGATACCTCGCCCGGAAGCGGATTTATTCCGCCGCCCACAAGGCTGACCGAGCTCATCGTGTGATGAGGTGAGCGGAACGGTCTTTGCGCGACGAGCGACGCGCCGCCCTTAAGTACACCCGCAACAGAATGCACCTTTGTGCACTCGATCGCCTCCTCGAAGTCAAGCGGGGGCATAATTCCCGGAATTCTCTTTGCGAGCATCGACTTACCCGTGCCGGGAGGTCCGATGAGCAATATATTGTGACCGCCCGCGGCGGCTATCTCGATGGCTCTTTTTGCCATAGCCTGCCCCTTTACGTCGGCAAAGTCAAGCGCGCTGTTGCGGACTGCGTTCTCAAACGCACTTCGGTCGCACGCGACCGGCTCAAGCGGCTTCTCGCCGTTGAGGTGCATAACGAGGTCGCGCACGGTCTTGACCGAGTAGACCTTTATTCCCTCGACTGCCGCCGCCTCAAGTGCGTTTTCTTCGGGAGCGTAGAACTCGCGCAGACCCGCATCTCTCGCCGCAACACACATACAAAGCACGCCGCGCACTCCGCGAAGCTCGCCAGAGAGCGAGAGCTCACCGACGAATGCCTTGTCCGAGAAGTCTACCTCCTGGCGCAGAATTCCTCCGCAACGCATAATTCCCATAAGTATCGCCGTATCAAAGCCCGAGCCTTCCTTTTTTCTGTCGGCGGGGGCGAGATTGAGCATAAGCTCGATCGACGGGAAGTGATATCCGCTGTTCTCACACGCGGTGCGGACTCGCTCCTTCGCCTCTCTTACCGCAAGATCGGGCAGACCAACGAGCTGAAAATCAGGTATTCTTGACCGCGCGTTACATTCGACCGTGACGATATAACCGTCAATTCCGAACAGTCCCGCGCTGTAAACGGTGGATAACATATCACACCTCCTCTACCAAATAGCTATACACAGTTATTTTATCACACTTTTGCAAAATTTACAATAGATATGGAAAATAAGTTACCGCTTTTATCAAAAAAATCGGTGTAAGCGAGGCTTACACCGATTTTTTGTTTATTATTCCATCCTGCCCTCGCGGATATAATCCGCAACGAGATCGCGCGCGAACACTCCCTCGTCGTAATAGTCCACGACGGTCAGATTATTGTATGCGTAGGACGAGCAATAGGTGTCGGTGAGGATATAATAGGTCGCGTTAGGATCTATATTCTTGCGAAGCTCCTCGCCGTACTCGCCGTAGGCTATGTAATAGTTAGAATTGCTCGTCTCAAAGAACTTTCTCTGCAGATCCTTGCCCTTTACCGAGCAGAGCACGAGCCGATTGTCAAACGGGAAAAGCATAGCGAGCTGTGAGTAGGTGACCTCACCCTGAGAGATGCTCTTCGGGCTTCGTATCGAGATAAATCCGCCGCCGAGCGCGATATCGTATTCCTCGCCCCAACGCTCAAGAGCTACCTCGTAATAAAGCTCTGCGACGAGCTGACAAAGCGTCTGCGCGCTCTGATATTTGCCGCTCTTGCCGAGTACCTCGTTGCCGCTGTCCACAGTATCTGCGTACTTTTCCATAAGCTCGTCGACGATAGGATCGTCCGCGTAGTCGGAATAGACGCTCGATTTGATAAATTCCGCCTCGGTAGTCGCCATATTTCCGTTTGCAAAGTTGAGGGTGATCTCCGCGTGCGAGATACCGCGGTTGTCTCCGCCGTTTTGCAAGTGGTAGACGCCCTTGCTATCCTCAATCACGTAGTTCATATGCGTGTGCCCCTCGAAAACGAGGTCGACGTAGCCGTCCGAGAGAGAAATGTCATAATAGGAGCTTATCTGCTCGTCCTTGACCATTATTCCCTCTGCGTCAATGCTCTTACCGTAGCCGTCGTGTATCGAATAGACGACGATATCCGCGCCCTCGCTCCTCAGCTTCTCGGACTCAGCCTTGACAAGCGCGGTCAGCTCGCTACCCGTCTTGAAGTAGACGTCCTCTACCATCTCGCCCGAGATCGAAGAATAGCAGTCGCCGATAGCGCCGATAATTCCGATCTTCATTCCGCCTCGCTCAATAAGCACCGAGGATGCGCAGTAATCGACTCGCTCGCCCGTAGACTTTTCATACACGTTTATAGCAAGAAAAGGAAACTCAGCCGCCTCGGCGTTCTTCTCGATGTATTCCTCGCCCCAATCGTATTCGTGGTTGCCGAGTGTCATCGAGACGAAGTCGAGATCGTTCATCCAATCGGTTATTATCATTCCGCGCGTGGAATTCGACTCGTAGCTTCCCTGCCACATATCTCCCGACGAGAGCAATATTGCGTTCTCATCAGATCTGTACGCGTTGCGCAGATATGCCGTCATTTCGTCGACACCGATCTGTGTCGAGCTGTCCTCGAATTTCCCGTGCAGGTCGTTGATCGCGTAAAAATCAAAGGTGATGAGCACCGAGATACCGCAGTCGTCGCACCTTCCGTTGTCGTCGGCATCGGCGTGCGCGTCGCGGTCGATAACTTTGTCAGTTGCACTCTCTGATGCACCCACACTCTCGCTCGGCGCGTCGGTCGCAAGCGGCGGTGTTTGCTCGGCATTGCATCCGACAAGGCTGCAAAGAAGCATCGCAAGGCATATAAATATCGCTAAAAATCTTTTATTCATATTTTCTCTCCATAAAATATCTATAAAAAAAGTATATCACACCAAAGAGCTTTTGTCAATCTTTCTCTTGCTATTGACATTTTTATTTTGCGGTGATATAATCTACTTAACACATTCTTTGCAAAGGAGATACAAATGAAAAATATAATCGTTGAGGGACACCGCGGATACTGCGCGAAGTACCCCGAAAATACACTCATTTCCTTCAAGGCGGCACTCGAGCTCGGAGTTGACGCATTTGAATTCGACGTATGGCTGACGGCTGACAAGGTGCCCGTCATCATCCACGACGGAAACGCGCTCCGCACCTGCGGAGTCGATCGCCACGTGCGCGATATGACGCTTGAAGAGGTAAAACAGCTTGAGGCTTGCTACTCCGACAAGTTCGGAGATACCTACAAGGGTCAGGGAGTGACTATTCCGACGCTTGAGGAGACTCTTGAGCTTGCGACGACGCTCCGTCCCGACATCCTTTTCGGCGTTGAGATAAAGGAATACACCGAGGAGAACGTCGATCTCACGGTCGCGCTGCTCAAGAAGTACGGCGTGTTCGACCGCTGCTGGTTCTACGCGTTCAACGCAAGAATTATCAAGTACATCAAGCAAAAGTACAACGGTCGCACGATGGGATATCCCGACATTCAGATGGGAGAATTTGAGCCCGATTCCTACGACTATTACGAAGAGATCGGACTTTCGATGACATTCGTGAAATCCGAGCTTTGCGAGTTCTATATGAAAAAGGGTATGCCTGCGCATATGTTCTGCGCGGACACCGAAGAGGACGTCAAGCTCTGCATCGCGCGCGGCGCAGACCTCATAACCGCGAACGACCCCGTTCCGCTGATGAAGGTGCTTGGAAGGCTCTGATATGTCTGTGCGTGAAAATCTCGAAAAGCTTAATTGCGGGCTGTGGCAGAACGAGCGCGTCAGCTTCAAGGCTCTGTCGACCGAGACAGATCTGATATACGCGGCTTACGAATGTCAGCTTACCGACGAGCAAAAGGAGCTTGTAAACCCCGCCTGGTTTTCTATCGGCAGAGCATATTTGTCGCGCGAGGATAATTACCCCTGCATAATTTACAACGAAAAGGATGAGCGCATCGGTTTTATCAACCTGTGTAGGTGGCTCGGCAGCGGAGATGCTTATTCCTGGAGCTATTTTATTGACGTGAGATATCAAAAAATGGGATACGGTCGCGCCGCCGCGCGCCTGGCAGTTGATCTTCTGAGATCGGCAAACCCCAAAAAGCAGATCAAGCTGTCGACCGAGATCTGCAATACGGCAGCCCAAAGTCTGTACGTTTCCTTAGGCTTTGAAAAGCTTGACGAGATCGACGGCGACGATCTCATATTCGGACTTTGAAATCAAACACAAAAAGGACAGAGAATTTTAAAACTCTCTGTCCTCTTTTTTTACCACTTATACTCAATATCCTTCGTCACAAATCCGATAGTCTCGAAGTCCTTCGGGTTGTGGCGGACAATATAGTCGATATAGGAGTCAACAAGTCTTGCGGTGACGATGTATCCCATCGGATTGAGATGTCCGTTCATCCACAGATTTTCGCGGAACTCGTCGTCGTACTCGGGTCCGTACTGATAAAGATCGATAACGTAGCAGTTCTCAAAGATATCGCAAAGACCGTAGAGAAGCTCGGTAACCTTCGCGGTGTCCTCGTTGTCCGCTCTGCGTGTCTCCTTCGGGAATGTCACGAAAAAGAACTTTGCATCGGGGCTGATCTCTTTATATCTGCTGACGATCTGCGCGTAGTATCCGATGAAATTCTTCGCATTCTTGGTATAGTCCTCGGGGTGAACGTCCTCGAGCGTACCGATCTCGCGGTGCTGATTGTAGATATCGTTGACTCCGAGCGCGATAACGTATGCCTGCGCCGCCTTGTCCTTATCCCAAAATCCGCGTGCCTCTGCAAAGCTGTCGATATACTCAGACGCGGTCATCCCGCCGCGTGAGAAGTTATACGCTAAAAGTCCGTTTGCGCGCGCGATGTACTGTCCCCAGGAATACTCGAACATATCGTGATATCTGCTCTTTCCCTCGGGGTCACGAAGCTGAAATTCGCCCGAGGAGAGACTGTCTCCGACGAACGCCATAGTTCTGAACACCGAGGTGTAGCTATAGCTCTCGACAAGTCGCTCGAGCGGCTTCTCGTCAGCTCGGTAAAGCTCCTTTTTCCAGTCCATAATTATACCTCCCGAAAGAACTCGACCTCTTCTCCGTCAGGGCCGACAACGAAAGCGATATTTATCGAAATATCAGCAGGCTCTGCCTTGAGCGGCACGACCTTCGGCGCGGTGTGATCGCCGAAGCCTGCGGCTCTCGCGACCGCGTAAGCCGCGTCAACGTCGTCGACCTTAAGTGCAAAGTGCTGCCACTTGCCCATGACGCTGTACTCGTCCGAGCCGTTTGCGAAAAGCTCTATTCTGCCGCCGTCGCCGACGTCGAGCATAACGATGAGCTTCTCTCCCTCGCCCCAACGTACGATCTCGCGCATTCCGAGTGCCTTGTACATCTTAAGGCTCTTCTCGATATCCTTGCACTTGAGTGCGATATGGTGAAAACCCATTCCCTTGATCAACTCGTTTGCCATCTTATATTCCCTTCCATTCGTCTGCCCAATTTACGCGCAGATTGTTGCCCTCAAGAATATCTATCTTGAGAATACTGTATCCCGAGGTCTTGAGATCGTTCGGATGCCAATGGTCGAGCATAAGATAGAACTCGCCGTCCACCTCGAATATGTAGGTGCTCTGCGCGTCGAAGGTGGTGTCCATCTTCTCGCCGCGGCAAGGATTGTCGATAAGCTTCCACTTGCCGAGCAGATGCTCGCATCTTGCGAAAAGTGCCTGATTAGGCAGCCATCCCGTGCATCCCGAGCTTACCATATAGTACATTCCGTCCTTATAGAAGAGCGCGGGGGCTTCTCTTTCCTGATCTATCAGCACCGAAACGTAAAATCCGTCGGTCTCGGTGTAGTCGTCGTTGAGTCTCGAGATGTTCATAGTCTTATTCCAGTCCTTCGAGTGAACCAGATAAGCCGTGCCGTCGATATCCTGATATATCGTCATATCTCTCGAGTCCTGCTTGTTAGGCTGCTTTGCGTAGAGGAATTTGAAGGGCCCCGTGGGGGTATCCGAAACTGCGACCGCAATTCCGCCAAAGACGTAATCCGCGCTGTCCGCGTGTGCCCAGAGGACGAAATTGTTATTCTTCGCGTTATAGATGACCTTCGGACGCTCAAGCACCTTTTTGTAGTAAAGCGGGCTCTCGGGATCGTCTTTGTTGCTCTCGAGCGCGAGTCCCTCGTACTTCCAATCGTGGAGATTTTTTGATGAGTAGCAGGAAACGCCGATAACGTCGACGCGAGTCGTTCCGGGGCAGTTGTCCGCGCCCTTGTGCTCGCCGTACCAATAGTAAGTGTCGCCGTGCTTGATTATACAGCCGCCGTGCGCCTGAATATCGTTGCCGTCAATATCCTGCCAGATAACTCCGTTTTTCATATTTTACCTCACTTGATCTCGATTTTCTTTCCGTTGCTCTCGTATGCGCCGAGAATGACCTTGACTACCTTTGCGCCCTCGCTACCGTCGATAGCAAAGTGGCGACCGTTCTCGATGCAGTCGTAAAAGTCGGTTATCAGCGCCTCGTGGCCGCTTCCGTAGCAGACCTTGCCGAGCGGCTTATAAGCATCCTCAAAGTGATGCAGTTCACCGCTTACAAGCACGTCGCGCGAGAGCACCTTGATGCACTCACCGCCCGAGAAGAGAGTAAGCTCTACGGGACAGTCGCGTGCCGAGCAGTTGGTCGCGCTGAATATGAACGGGCTCTCGCCGTGGCAGACGAGAGTTGCCGTGTCCTCGACCTCGATGCTCTCCGCAAGCGTCAGAGTAGAGATCGCCGCCGTGATCGCGCTCGGCTCGCCGCAGAGCCAGATGAGCAGATCCAGCGTGTGCAGAGCCTGATTTATCAGCACTCCGCCGCCCTCGGTCTCCCATTTGCCTCGCCATTCGCCCGATGCGTAATACGCCGCGTCTCTGTGCCAGAAGACAGTACCGCTCGCGTTATCGACCTTTTTACCCTCAAGGTGCTCCTTGACGAAAAGGTTTGCCGCGTTATAGCGGTTTTGCATACAGACTCCGAGCATCGCGCCCGACTGTCTCTCTGCTTCAAGGATCCTGTCGATATCCTCTCGCTTGATGCAAAGTGGCTTCTCGCAAAGCACGTTTATGCCGCGACCGAGTGCCTCGATTACCATATCTGCGTGCAGATAGTGCGGTGTGCAGATATGTACGACGTCGGGGCGCACTTCATCAAGCATCGTTTTATAATCGGTGTAGCGTATCGAGGGCTCGAAGCTCTCGAGCTTGCCCTCGTCTACGTCGCACACCGCGCAAAGCTCGCCGTACTTTGCCGCGATCCTTGCGTGTACTTTACCTATACCGCCGTGTCCGACGACGGCACAACGTAATTTCATTTTATTTTCCTCCGTAAGTTCCTGCTGTGTCGGTGACCTTGCTGTCGTCAACTACCTTGAGTCTCGATACTGCTCTGTGAGCGTCAAGCTCGCGCAGATATCTGTCCTCGTCTACGGGGAGAGTTACGGTCTCGCCACCGTTCCAACCCGAAAGCTCGATAGCGTTCATAAGCTCAACGCCTGCAATACCGTCGGTTCCGCCAACGAAGAGCTCTTCCTTGCCGAGAATTGCCGCGGTGAAGTTGTTGATGATTCCAACGTGCTGAAGGTTGTTTCCGTCGGTCTCGACCTCGACCTTTTCGCACTTGGGCTTCTTAAAGCCTTCCGGGCAGGTGCGCGACCACTCGAAGCCGTCCTCCTCGTTCTTGTACCACCAGAGCTTGCCGTTCTCGCAAAGCAGCTTGCCGCGGCTTCCCGAGACCTCAAATCTGTTCGTACCGGGAGTCTCGCCGGTCGTGGTTACGAATACACCGGTAGCGCCGTTCTTATAGCGGAAGTATGCAGTTACCTCGTCCTCGACCTCGATGTCGTGCCACTTACCGTACTGACAGAAGCCGTTGACCTCTACGGGCATCTCACCGACTACCCACTGAACGAGGTCAATCTGGTGAGGGCACTGATTGATAAGCACTCCTCCGCCCTCGCCCGACCATGTAGCTCTCCAGCTACCGCTGTCGTAGTACTGCTGAGTGCGGTACCAGTCGGTGATGATCCAAGTTACTCTCTGAAGCTCGCCGATGCCGCCGTCTGCGATGATCTCGCGCATCTTGCGGTAGAGGCAGTTGGTTCTCTGGTTGAACATCATACCGAAGAGAGCCTTAGCGTCCTTTGCCGCCTCGTTCATCTCCTTGACCTGCTTGGTGTAAACGCCTGCAGGCTTCTCGCAGATGACATTGATGCCACGCTTCAGGCACTCCATAACCATCTCGGGATGCTGATAGTGCGGAACCTCAACAAGCACTGCGTCGCAAAGACCGCTGTCGAGCATCT
Source organism: Clostridia bacterium (assembly GCA_017453285.1). GTDB lineage: Bacteria > Bacillota > Clostridia > Oscillospirales > CAG-272 > HGM12713. The sequence goes on from JAFTKL010000001.1 coordinate 16,977, forward strand.
CGATGTAATTTTCAAAATATGCAGGCTCGCACTTGGGTGCGCGTGCCTTTACCGCCTCGATCTTGGCGGGATTGTTGTCGCAGACTGCGCTGACGACTGCGTCGACAGCCTTGCCGCCCTCAAAAATATTAAAAAGGTAGCTCGTACCCTGATTACCAAGTCCGATAATTCCGTATCTTACGCTCATTTTTATATCCTCCGTAATTTATATAAGATTCTCTGCAACGTACTTAACGCTTCTCTCTACCTGACCGAGAGTGTCGGGGAGAACTGCCGCGTTATCCTGCTCAACGAGGAAGTACTTAGCACCCGACTCGCGAGCCGCCTCAATAGCTCTTGCAAAGTCGATATTACCGTCTCCCACGGGAGCAAATCTTGGCTCAAAGCCCTTGCCCTCTGCGTTGACTGCGATCATATAATCCTTGAGGTGAACGCACTCAATTCTGCCCTTGAGCTTCTTGATGGTCTCAACTACGTCGTTACCGCCGTACTGGATCCAATATGTATCGAGCGTGAAGTTGATGTAGGGAGCGTCGATGAGCATATCGAAAACGCTCTTCTCTCCGAACTTGAAGAATTCGAAGTGGTGATGATGGTAGAAGAACTTAAATCCTCTTGCCGCCATTCTCTTGCCCGCGTCGTTGAGCTTCTCGATAGTCTCGCGGCAAAGAGCCTCATCCTTCATCGCGTCGATAGGCATCATTCCAAGACCGATGTTGTAGCATCCGATGCTTGCGTGCTCGTCCATAAGAGCCTCGGTATCGTTCAGAATTCTGTCCATAGGAACGTGAGTGAGCACTACCTTCATTCCGGTCGCGTCGATGACTCTCTTGATCATCTCTGCGTTAAAGGGCGCGCCCGAGAACTGCATATAGCTGTAGCCCATCTCCTTGAGCTTCTTTGCAGCCTCAAGAAAATGCTCCTCGGTGTCAAGATAATTTCTGATTGAAAACAGGTTAAGTCCAAGTCCCTCTCTGATCATTTTGTAAATCCTCCTTCAATTTCGGTAAATCCTTTGTTATTAAATATTCCCTTGAGCGAAGCAACTGCGGCATCGAATGCCTGAGAGTTGCTCTCAAAATAGAATTTGTGGTTCATCTTCTCGCCGTCGATCTTGTCGTATCCTGCAAAGACCATAAGGTGCGGCTCAATGGTCATAACGGTGTCGCGATCGAGCATCGAGATAAGTCCGGGGATATCTCCGTCGCCCTCACCCGCGGGAACGAGAATTCCTCCATCCGAGATGACGTCCTTGATGTGAAAATAATCGCTGATGGGCGCAAGCAGAGGCAGAGTCTTGTCTGCGCTCTCGCCTACCTGCAAGAAGTTTGCAGGGTCGTAAACGAAGTGGAGTCCCTTTACGTTCTCGCGAAGATCGAGCACGCGCTCCGCGGTATCGCCGTAAATTCCCTTTTCGTTTTCGTGGTAGAGTCCCACTCCGTAGCTTGCCGCTACCTCGACCATTCTGTTGAGGTTGTCGATCACCTTCTCGCGCTCGCCGTGCGACTCGAAGAAGCTGAACATTCTTATTCTGTCGGTCTCAAAGATATTTGCGAGCTCGCAGATGTACTTTACCGTGTCGAGATATACTTCGATATCGGTGCTTATCTTCACCTTGCCCATAGGCGAGCCTACAGCCGAGAGTGCAATTCCCTCGCTCTTGAGTGTCGAGTGGATGCTCTTTGCGTTCTCGAGCGTCAGCTCCGCGACGTTGATCTTGTCTACGGAACGGAGCTCGGTCAGTGCAATATTATTGCGGTGAAGCGCGTCGATCTGCTCACGCAGGCTGACACCCGCTTCGTCGGAAAATGCGCTGAGTCTTACGTTCATTTTTCTGTTCCCCCTATATATTTGTGATTTATATTATTTCATTTGCAAAAGGTATCGAAGCCGATGCGCCCGCACGGCTCACGGTTATCGCGGAGACCTTTGTCGCGTATCTTATCGCGTCCTCTACCCTCTCGCCTGCCGCGAGTCTTACGCAGAGCGCGCCTATGAAGCTGTCGCCCGCAGACGTGGTGTCGACCGCCCGAGTCTTTATTGCAGGGCACTCGAAGAGAGTCTTTCCGTCGCCATACATCGATCCGCGCTCGCCCAAGGTAATTATCGCGCGGCGAACGCCCATTCCGAGCAGTGCGCCGAGTGCCGCTTTGGCACTTTCCGCGTCAGACGGATATATTCCCGTCAGCGCGTGCGCCTCGTGCTCATTTGGCACGATCAGGTCGCAGTTTTTATAAAATTCTGTCGGAAGCTCCTTGAATGGTGCAGGATTTACGACGAGTATCGCGCGACTCTCGGCACAGATCTCGGCTATCCTCATCACGCTCGCGATCGGTATCTCGTACTGAATAAGCACGATATCCGAGCTCTTGATGTAGCCTGCCACACCGTCTATTACGTCGGGCGTGAGGCGCGCGTTTGCTCCCTCGTCCACGACGATAAAATTATCTCCATCGACCACGACTATCATCGCGCATCCCGTAGCGCAGTCCTCGGTCTCAAGGCAGGTCGCGGGGATGTCGTATTTGTCGAGTGTTTTCTGAAGCATCGTGCCGTTTGCGTCCTTGCCGAGCGCGCCCACAAAGCGCACGTCTCCGCCAAGCTTCTTTACGGCGACCGCCTGATTAAGTCCCTTTCCGCCTGCTCCCACCGACGAGCCCGAGCCTATGACCGTCTCGCCGAGCGCGGGCATTTTGGGTGAGCGCACCACCATATCGGCGTTAGCACTGCCTATTACAAGTATTTTTCCCATTTCTCACTCCAAGTGCTCGAGCGTCATTTTCGCTCTCTCGGATATGCTGACTCTGCCGACTCCGAAGATCGAGGTTTCAAGCTTATCGTTGATAGGCGCGGTCCACTCTTCTCCTATCGCGTCGATGCCAAGCATCATTCCGAGCACCGAGCCAACAGTCGCGCCGTTGCAGTCGGTGTCAAATCCGGTCTCGACAGACATACAGATAGATCTGCCGAAGTCGCCCTTGCCGTAAAGCAGAGCCGCCGCAACGATCATCGCGTTGGAGATCGTGTGGCACCAGCCGTGCGCCGAGTATTCGTCGTAGGCTTTGTGTATATTCTCAAAGCACTCGCGCTCGCTAACACCGCTCTCGTAGCCCTCAACTATTCCCATCACGCTCTCGTAGAGTCGCGAGGTATGCGGCACTTCGGCAAGTCCGCATAAAATAACGTCCTTGACGTTATCACAAACTGCCGCTGCCGCGATCATAGCGGATGCGAACATCTCGCCGTAAATTCCGTTCTTGATATGCGAGATCGACGCGTCGCGGAATGCCATCTCTGCCGCCATCTCACAGTTACCGGGATTGATATATCCAAAATAGTCGCCCCTGATCTGCGCGCCTATCCACTCGCGGAATGCGTTCTTATAGGTCGCCGAATGCGGAGCTCTGTAGCCCTTGACGAAATTGCAGAATGCAACTCGCTCGGCGGTGCAGTACGCGTACTTGGGCTGAAGATCCATCCACGCATCTGCCATATTGTCAGCCGTAAATCCTCTGCCGTAGCGGCGGAGCACCTCTTGCGCGAGCACGACGTAGTTTGTGTCGTCATCCACGGGCATACCGTCTATGCGATCGGCATAAGGTCTGTTCCAGAAATCAAATCTGTATCTCTCCCTTACGTTTTCTGGCTGATCGGTGCTTACTATGTATCGGTGCATAGGATAATTTCCGCTCTCCTCAAGGAAAGGCACGAGCTCGTCGGTGCGAACGCCCTCAACAGTCTTGCCGAGCATACAGCCGCATATTCTTCCCATCCACGCGCCGTGGATCTTCGTAAAAAGCTCGTCACGGGAAAGCTCCTTTTTAGCTATCCTATGCTCCTTGCGAAGCGCTCTGATGCCCTCAAGATCGGAGGGCTCAACGTAGGGGTATCCCTCCTTTATCGGCGCGTTTGAAACGATATTGTATATAACGTCGCCAAGCTGCGCCTTTACCTCGTTCTTGGGCATTCTCGATACGAGATCGAAAAGCTCCTTGTATTGCTCTATATCAAGTCCTTCCTCGATAGACTGCTCGTACTCGACCGTAACGGCTTCGGGATAGAACTCCCAGCCGTGCATATTTTCATAATCCTTTTTTACTTTTCTTTCAGACATAATAATCTCCTCCTATTATTTGCCGTCGCTCTCACTCGGGCTCTGCGTCATTTTTCTGCTTTCGTTGGGAGATACACCGAAATAATCCTTGTAGGATCGGCTGAATGTATATATCGACGAGAAATTGAGCAGCTCGGATATCTGCGTCACGCTCAGCTTGCCTTCAAGCAAAAGCAACCTTGCCACGTCGAGTCGGCGGCGACGGTAGTACGCGCTGAGCGTCTCTCCCGTGGTCTTTTTAAACATATCCGAAATATAGCTGTAGTTGTAGTGCATCACCTCTACCACGTCGGCAAGGCTCGAGATGGTATATATGTGCGTGTCTATATAGTTCATTATGCGGTAGCAGAATTCCTCGGGCTTGCTCACGCTCTTCTCTCTGCGCGCGCTCTCAAGCGACATAAATCCGCGGATGGTGTAGTAGGTTATCTGCTCCATCATCGCCCTTATCTGCTCATCCGAATATATCTGCTCCGAGGTGATCTCGGAGATCACGTTGCCCACAAGGAAATTGACTCTGTCGTCTCTGAAAACGCGGCAGTCGGCAAGCATACACCTCTGGCTGATCTCCTCAAGCTCGCGCCTCAGCTCCTCCTTCTCGCTCCAGAAAGCGAAGAAGCAGAATTTGAGCGGATCGTCACTGCTCGAGCGTATTTCGTGAAACTCGCTCGGGAAGGAGAGATATATGTCTCCCTTGCTCACGTCGACCGAAACTCCGTTTGTAATAACGCTTCCCTTGCCTCCCGTAACTACCGTCAGCTCGTACCAATTGAGGTGCGCGTGAAGCGGAATTACGTGGTCGGCTTCGCAGTGGATCTTACCCACCTGATACAAAAGACTGTCGCCAAAACGGCGCGGCGCGGGGATATAATTTTTGTCTATTGCGTATTTTACGTTAGTGCTGCTCATACTCATACCCCCTTTTTTATGATTATAGCACCTTAGCACCCCCATGTCAATAAAAATAATAAATTTTCCTCAATTTTTTTACTGCTTTTGCGCAAAAAACCAAAATAATGCAAAATTAAAAATAAAGTTGTGCTATTTACTAAGGAGCAAAAGAATTATATAATAGATGTAACAAAGATGTTATGCAATCTTTGCATTCTTATTTAAAACAAAAAAGGCAGGTAAAAAATTATGAAAACTACTGTTGTTGCCGTCGTTGGATGCGGAAGAATCGCTAACAACGCTCACTTTCCCGCTCTCACAAAGCTCGATAACGTAAGAATCAAATACGCTTGTGACCTCATTCTCGAGAAGGCTGTTGCCGCTAAGGAGAAGTTCCCCAAGATCGAAGAGGTCATCACTGACTATAAGGTAGCACTCGCTGACCCCGAGGTAGAGGCAGTATTCGTGCTCACCCCCAACTTCGCTCACTACACCGTTACCATGGACGCTCTCCGCGCAGGCAAGCACGTTATGTGCGAGAAGCCCGTTACGGTAAGCTACGAGCTCTCCTGCGAGATGGCTGCTGAGGCTGACAAGCAGGGCAAGATCCTCAACATCGGCGTTTGCAACCGCTATCACAAGTCGGTAGAGCTTCTTGAAGAGCTCAACAGACAGGGCGAGTTCGGTAAGATCTACCACATCTACTGCTCCTTCCGCGCATTCCGTTCCATCCCCGGACTCGGCGGCGCATTCACAGATAAGGCTCAGTCGGGCGGCGGCGCACTCATCGACTGGGGTGTTCACTTCCTCGATCTCATCCTCTACATCCTCGGCGACGCAAAGCTCAAGAACGTTACCTGCGACGCTTACTCCGAGATGGCAAAGGATATGAAGTCCTACAAGTACAAGAGCATGTGGGCTGAGGACACCAAGGACATCGAGAACGGCGTTAACGACGTTGACGACTTCATCACAGGTTACATCAGAACCGACAAGGCAAGCATCTCCTTCAACGGCGCGTGGGCACAGAATCTCGACAAGGGCGAGATGTTCATCGACTTCCTCGGCGACAAGAAGGGCGCAAGACTCACCTACGGCGGTCAGTTTGAGGTCACCGACGGCGAGACTCTTGAGACCACAAAGACCGAGCACGAGATCCCCAATATGTATCTTTGCGAGGATGCTGACTTCTTCAACTCGATCGAGTCGGGTGTAAAGAACAAGAACAACATCGACAACATTCTTGAGAGTATGAAGCTTCTTGACTATCTCTACAAGTCTGCAGAGATCGGCAAGGAGATCCAGCTCTGAGAGGTATAGACATGAAAAAGATCGGTTTCGTTGATTTTTATCTCAGCGAATGGCACGCTAATAACTATCCTGCATGGATCAAAGAGGTCTGCGCAGACAAGGGCTTTGAGTACGAGCTCGCTTACGCGTGGGCTGAGCAGGATATCTCCCCCGTAGACGGAAGAAGCTCGGCAGAGTGGTGCACAGCTTTCGGCGCAGAGCAGTGCGCAACTGTCGAAGAGCTTTGCGAGAAGTCGGACGTTATCTTCATTCTCGCGCCCACCAACCCCGAAAAGCATCTTCCCTACGCAAAGGCAGTGCTTCCTTACGGCAAGCCTACCTATATCGACAAGACCTTCGCTCCCAGCCTTGACGAAGCAAAGGAGATCTTCGCTATTGCAGAAAAGCACGGCACTCCCTTCTTCTCGTCCTCGGCTCTCCGCTACGAAGCCTCTCTTGACGACGTAGAGGATTGCCGCAATATCACGGTATTTATGTCGGGCTCGTCGGCTGACGAATATATTATCCACGACATCGAAATGGTAGTAAAGAAGCTCGGTGTTGGCGCAAACAAGGTTATGTGCGTCGAGAACGGCAAGCAGAGATTTTTCCATCTCGGCTACGCCGATGACCGCTCCGCCTGCCTCGTTTACGCTCCCTACGGTCTCCCCGGAGCTACAATTATGGAGTCCGCGACCGAGGGCAAGACGGTCAAGTCGAGAAGCGCAATATTCAACGAGCTTATCGCTGATATCCTCCGCTTCTTCGGTGAGAAGACGGTAAGCTTCGACGTGGCACAGACGCTTGAGGCTATGAAGATCCGCGACGCAGTTCTCGCCTCGAGAAACAATTGCGGTCAGTGGATAGAATTCTGAGTGAGGTAAATCTTATGAAAATAGGTGTTATTACAGACTGCTTTGGCTTCGGTCTTCCGGTTGCCACTGCTATTGAGCGCGCCGCGGCTCTCGGCTTTGACGGCGTGCAGATATACGCTACCACCGGCTCTTTCTCGCCCGATGCACTCGACGCAGAGGCTATAAAGAGCTATCGCGAGCTGCTTAATTCCAAGGGACTTGAGGTAAGCGCGCTCTGCGGAGATATGGGCGGCCACGGCTTCCAGATCGCAGAGGATAATCCCGCGAGAATTGAGATGACCAACCGCATCGTTGACCTCGCTTGCGAGTTCGGCGCAAAGGTAGTCACCACTCATATCGGCGTTATTCCCTCGGATAAGAACGATCCTACCTACAAGGTAATGCTCGATGCTCTCACCGCTTGCGGCAAGTACGCAAAGTCGCGCGGCGTTACTCTCGCTATCGAGACCGGCCCCGAGACCGCTGACGTGCTCTACGGCTTCATTCAGGATACCGAGGGCGGCGTTGGTGTAAACCTTGACCCCGCTAACTTCGTTATGGTCACCGGTCAGGATCCCGTTTCGGCTGTAAAGCTTCTCGGCAAGCATATCGTCCACACTCACGTAAAGGACGGCGTTATGCTCAAGCGCACCGATCCCAAGATCATCTACGATCACTTCGCGACAGGCGGAATTGAGGCTCTCAACGTTGCAGACTTCTTCAAGGAAGTTCCCGTAGGCACGGGCGACGTAGACTTCCCCGCTTACATAGCAGCCCTCAAGGAAGCAGGCTACGACGGATATCTCACCATCGAGCGTGAGACGGGCGCTGACCCCGAGGCTGATATCGTTCTCGCAAGAGATACTATCAAAAAGCTCGCGTTCTGACAGTTAAGAAAAAGGACGAGGAATTGTTGAAATTCCTCGTCCTTTTTTGGCAAGCACTGCTTCTGTGGATACAGAAGCTATTTTTAGTTATGAGTTATAAGGCTCGCTTGTGCTCGCCGTTATGAGTTTGCATTTTGCTGTGC
>JAFTKL010000012.1 GCA_017453285.1 Clostridia bacterium
GCTCCCAATGAAAAGGTGGCGTGCGAGGTAGCGTTTGGCGCGTCACTCTCGGGAAGCAGAGCCGCTTGCTGCATGAAGCACGTCGGTCTCAACGTGGCAGCCGACCCACTCTTCACCCTCTCCTACACGGGCGTTGGCGGCGGACTTGTCGTCTGCGTTGCGGACGACCCCGGAATGCACTCCTCGCAGAACGAGCAGGACTCCAGACACTACGCAAAGGCGGCAAAGCTCCCTATGCTTGAGCCCTCGGATTCTGCAGAAGCAAAGGAATTTACAAAGCTCGCGTTTGAGCTTTCCGAAAAATATGACACCCCCGTTCTTCTCCGTATGTGCACACGTATCGCGCACTCTCAGTGCTCTGTTGAGCTTGAGGAGCCGATGGCTGCAGTAAAAAAGGAATACGTAAAGAATCCTCAAAAATACATAATGGCTCCCGCAAACGCTATACGCCGCCACCCCATCGTTGAGGCAAGAAGCGCGGCTCTTGTTGAGCTTGCGGACACCTGCGAGCTGAACAAAGCAGAATACAGCGAGGACCGTTCGCTCGGTATCATTACCTCCGGCACGTGCTATCAGTACGTCAAGGAGGTATTTGGAGATAGTGTATCGGTGCTTAAGCTCGGACTTGTAAATCCCCTGCCCGAAAAGCTTATACTCGACTTTGCGGCAAGCGTTGAGCGAGTAGTCGTCATCGAGGAGCTCGATCCCGTAATCGAGAATCATTGCAAGGCGCTCGGGCTCAAGGTCGACGGCAAGAATCTGTTCCCCATCTGCGGAGAATTCTCGCAGTCGCTTATAGCTAAGATAATGGGCGTTGAGGGCAAGGAGTTTATCACCCCCGCGGAGGCAGCTCCCGTGCGTCCCCCCGTAATGTGTGCAGGTTGTCCTCACAGAGGTCTGTTCTACGTTCTGGCTAAGAAGAAGATCACCGTGCTTGGCGACATAGGCTGCTATACGCTCGGCTCGGCGGCACCCTTGAACGCCATTGATTCGGTGCTCTGTATGGGCGCATCGGTATCGGGCCTCCACGGATTTAACAAGGCATCCGGGGCAGATGCAGAAAAGAAGACGGTTGCCGTCATCGGCGACTCGACATTTATGCATTCGGGAATGACCGGACTTGCAAATATCGCTTACAACGGCACAAACTCTACCGTTATAATCGTTGATAACTCCATAACGGGTATGACGGGACACCAGCAGAATCCCACGACGGGATACAATATCAAGGGCGATCCCGCAACCAAGATCGATCTTGAGGCTCTCTGCCGTGCGCTCGGCATCAACCGTGTACGTGTGGTCGACCCCTACGATCTTAAGGCTACCGAGAAGGTAATAATGGAGGAGATCGCCGCTGACGAGCCCTCTGTAATCATATCCCGCAGACCCTGCGCGCTTCTCAAATACGTCAAGGCTAAGCCCGCGCTCACTATCGACCCCGATAAGTGCCGCACCTGCAAAGCGTGTATGAAGCTCGGATGCCCAGCTATCAGCATCAAGAACGGAAAGGCGTGCATCGACGCAACTCTCTGCGTAGGATGCGGAATCTGCCGGCAGCTCTGCGCATTTGACGCGATAGGAGGTAACGAATAATGAACGCTACTAAAAATATTATGATCGTCGGAGTAGGCGGTCAGGGCTCTCTGCTCGCAAGCAAGCTTCTCGGCAAGCTTCTCTGCAACGAGGGCTACGACGTAAAGGTCTCCGAGGTCCACGGAATGAGCCAACGCGGCGGAAGCGTCGTTACCTACGTCCGCTACGGAGATAAGGTCTACTCGCCTATCATCGACAAGGGTGAGGCGGATTTTATCGTTTCCTTTGAAAAGCTTGAGGCACTCAGATACGCGTCTTATCTCAAAAAAGGCGGAAAGATCATAGTAAACTCACAGGAGATCGATCCGATGCCTGTTATCACGGGAGCGGCGTAGTATCCTCATGAGTCTCTTGAGCACCTTGCAGAGCTTGGAGTTGACGTTGACGCTATCGACGCGCTTAGCCCCGCGCTCAAAGCAGGCTCGGCAAAGGCAACCAACATCGTCCTTATGGGCAGACTTTCTAAAAATCTTAACATAGACAGAGAAAAATGGATCGAGGCGCTTCGCGAGAGCGTTGCACCCAAATTCTTTGAAATGAACGTAAAGGCCTTCGATCTCGGAAGGGCTTAAAATAAAATCCAAATCAAGAAAGCAGGTGATCTCTTGGAGAAAAGAAAGTATTATCAGCCGGAAATCGAAACCATGCCGGTTGAAGAAATCAAAAAATTGCAGTCGGAAAAGCTCGTTAAGCAGGTTGCACACGTTTACAAGAACGTTCCCTACTACCGCGACCTTATGGACAAGAAGGGAGTAAAGCCAGAGGACATCCACGGCATTGAGGATCTTCACAAGCTCCCCTTTATCGAAAAATCCGACCTGCGTGAGACCTATCCCTACGGAATGCTCGCAGTACCGCTTGAGGACTGCGTAAGAATTCAGTCGACCTCGGGTACTACGGGTAGACGTGTTATCGCCTACTACACTCAGCACGACATCGATCTTTGGGACGATTGCTGTGCGCGAGCACTCATCGCGGCGGGTGCTGACAAGGAGGACGTAGTTCAGGTAAGCTACGGCTACGGTCTCTTTACGGGCGGTCCCGGTCTTAACGGAGGCTCGCACAAGGTAGGATGCCTTACGCTTCCTATGTCGTCGGGCAACACCGAGCGTCAGATACAGTTTATGACCGACCTCAAGGCAACCGTGCTCTGCTGTACACCCTCGTATGCGGCATATCTTGGCGAAAGCCTTACCGAAATGGGCTATACTGCCGATACTATTCCGCTAAAGGCAGGAATCTTCGGAGCTGAGCCCTGGACTGCATCTATGCGCAAGAATATCGAGGAAACGCTTGGCATTAAGGCATACGACATCTACGGACTTACCGAGATCTCGGGTCCCGGCGTATCCTTCGAATGCTCCGAGCAGGGCGGTATGCACGTAAACGAGGACCACTTTATCGCAGAGATCATCAATCCCGAGACCGGCGAGCAGCTTCCCGACGGCGAGAAGGGTGAGCTCGTGTTCACCTGCCTTGACAAAGAAGCCTTCCCGCTTCTCCGTTACCGCACCAGAGACATTTGCGTGCTTAACAGAACTCCTTGCTCCTGCGGAAGAACTCACGTACGTATGTCAAAGCCCATGGGCAGAAGCGACGATATGATGATCATTCGCGGAGTAAACGTATTCCCCTCTCAGATCGAAGCGGTTCTTCTTAACGAGGGCTTCTCTCCCAATTACCAGATCAAGCTCGGCAGAGTAAACAACTCGGACACCTTCGACGTTTACGTAGAGCTCCCGCCCGAGCAGTTCGACGACTCGGTAAAGAACATCTCCGAAAAGGAAAAGTCGCTTAAGGATGCTCTTCGCAGTATGCTTGGAATCGGTCCCGCAGTTCATCTCGTAGCACCCAAGACCATCGCAAGAAGCGAGGGTAAGGCAGTAAGAATCATTGACGAGCGCAAGCTCCACGATTGATCACACCTACCGAAAGGAGAAATATTATGGGAATCAAACAGTTATCCGTATTTGTAGAAAATAAAAAAGGAACTCTTCACGAGATCACCGATATTCTCGCAAAGGCTAAAATCGATCTCCGCTCCATGTGTATAGCAGATACGAGTGATTACGGCATTGTCCGCATAATCGCAAACGATCCCGCACGTGCTCAACAGGTGCTCACAGAAGCAGGACATACGGCAAATGTCCGTACAGTTACCGCCTTCGCCGTTCCCGATGAGCCCGGCGGACTTGCATTGGCACTTAATCTTCTTGAATCTAACGGTGTTAATATCGAATATCTTTACGCGCTTATCACAACAGAGGCAGACAAGGCTTACACGGTAATGCGCACCGATGACACCGAAAAGGCAGAAAAGGTGCTCTCCGATAACGGAATCGAGCTCCTCGACGAGGACCATATCTAAATAATAAAAAACGACTGAGTAATGGGTGATGTTCTTAGCGGAGAATTTACACTTTGACAAAAGTGCAAGCGTCGCATTTGACTGGTCAAACGCAAATTGGCTAAGCCAAAACCATTATTAAAAGCA
>JAFTKL010000013.1 GCA_017453285.1 Clostridia bacterium
AGAATTGATATAGATTTATTGTTTAGATAACAGACGGAAGTGCATTTTGTAACCGTAATGACATCGGCGGGAGTAAACCCCCGCCCTACCGGCAGATATAAAATTTTTTCGTTTGATTGACAGACCAAACAAAGATTTAGATGTCACTCTTCACAATAAAAAAGAAACCCGTGGTAGCCTGCTGTCCACGGGTTTCTTCCTCGCTATTGAATTAAATAAACGATCGAGGATGTTGCTACCCTTACAAATAGCCCAAATCACCTTAGGGAATATCGGTTCGAGTTACGTACAAACCCTTGACCAACCCCACAGGAAAGTTTTTTGCTTCTTTTTTTCAAAAAAGAAGAGAAATTTACTACTCCAAGCTAACTCCCAAGCCAACTTCCTCTCTGAACTTCTTGATGTTATCTTCCAGAGGTGCAGAGCCGAAGAGGGAGGCGGTGCCGAGGACGAATATATTCGCGCCTGCGCCTTTCATACGGATAGCGTTAGGGATACTGACGTTGCCGTCGACCTCGATCTCGGCGTCGGCGCGTCCGTGCGAATCAAGAAAAGCTCGCGCGCGTGCGATCTTGTCGATCGAGTGAGGGATCATTTTCTGCCCTGCAAAACCGGGATTGACCGTCATAACAAGCAGACCGTCGATATCGTCAAGCAGATCGGTCGCGACCTCGACGGGCGTTGCGGGATTGATCGCAAGCAGAGCCTTCGCGCCGCGCGCACGTATCGCGCTCAGCACGCGCTGAGGGTGCTTGGTGGTCTCGTAGTGGATGCTCACGTAGTCGCCCTCGCCAAAGATAAACGAGTCGAGGTGTCGCTCGGGGTACTCGACCATAAGATGAATGTCGAGCGGAATGCTTGTCGCGCGTTTGAGCTGCTTGACAAAGTCGGTTCCGAGCGCGAAATTCGGCACGAAGCTGCCGTCCATCACGTCTATATGCAAAAGCTCGATGTCGTTTTTCTCAAAGGTCGCAAGCTGCTCGCCCATAGCGAGAAAATTGCAGCACATCATCGAGGGAGCTATCTTATCTTTCATAATTTTACCGCCTTACATAGATTTAATGCTATTATATCACACTTTTGCCCGAATGTAAAGACTTTTGCGCTTATCGCTCGATAACGGTAGATCCGTCGGCAAAGAGAGTGATCTTCTCGCCGTCCTCAAGCTCGACCGTCAGCTCACAAGGGCTGTCGGGAGTAAGCTCGACGCGTGTAACTTTGCTATTCTTCCACTCAGCCGATACTGTCACACCTCCGCGTGCGCGCAGACCGCTAAACGAGCCGTTTGCAAGCTCTTTCGGCAGGGCGGGAAGCAGAGAGATGATACCCTCGTGGCTCTGCAGAAGCATCTCGCCGATAGCCGCCGCACCGCCGAAGTTGCCGTCTATCTGCAGGGGCGGACAAACATCGAAGAGATTGGGGAGAGTCGAGCGCGTAAAGAGCAGGCGCAGATGCTCACAGACCTTGTCGCCATCGCGCAGACGCGCGAAAAGATTGATCAGCCACGCGCGTGACCAGCCCGTGTGACCTCCGCCCGACGCGAGACGGCGATCGAGAGTTACCTTGATAGCCCGATAAAGATTGGGAGTGTTTCGCGTGATAAGAGATGCGGGATGGAGACCGAACGCGTGCGAGATATGTCTATGTCCCGGCTCTTCTTCCTCGTAGTCCTCCATCCATTCCATAAGCTGACCGTGCTTGCCGACGCGCAAGGGAAGCATTTTGGCGCGCTTCTCTGCGGCGAGCTTCGCGGTCGCGGGATCAATTCCGAGTAGCCTCTCGGTCTCGATATAAAAGTCAAACAGCCCCGTGACGATCTCGATATCCATCGTCGGCGAGATGGTGTTGAATGCGATCTTCTTCTCTCCGTCGACCTCGATATAGAATTTGTTCTCGGGCGATGTCGAGGGACCCGTGTGGAGCACGCCGTTCGCGTCCTCAAAGAGATTGTCTATCCAATAGAGCGCCGCCTCGCGAATGTATTCGTAGGCAACATTACGCAGAAAGTCGAGATCGAGCGTGTGCAGATAGTGCTCCCACATATGAAAAGCCATCCACGCGCCGCCAAGAGGCCAGAGTCCCCAGGGACCGTCGGCGATGTTTGCAAATTCGTAGATGTCAGACAGATGATGCACCACCATTCCGCGCGTGCCGTAGATCTCTCTCGCGACCTTTTTGCCACCGGGGAGCAAAAATTCGTTCATATAGCGGAAGAGAGGCTCGGTGCAATCGCCGAGATTTGCACATTCAGCCTGCCAATAGTTCATCTGCAGATTGATATTCGTGTGGTAGTCTGCGTTCCACGGGGAAACGAGCCCCGTCGACCACACGCCCTGCAGATTTGCGGGCATGAGGGCACGCGGCGCACTTGAGGAGACGAGCAGATACTTGCCAAACTGCCAATATAGCGCGACAAGATCGGGATCTGTGGCATTTTCGTCCTGCTTGAGTCGCGCGAGTCGCTCGGGGATGGTCAGCTCTCTGATCGCAGGATCGCCGCCATCAAAGTTAAGATTCGAACGCATCATAAAGGACGCGAATATCTCGGTGCTCTCGCGCATCAGCTCTTTCCAGCCGAGATCTGCAGATAAGAGCATCTTGCGTGCCTTGACTTCGTGATCCTCGTATTTAAAATCTGTGCAGATAGCCACGTATATCTCGATAAAGCTTGCGTTCTCGATGCGGACCGAGTTGCCGTCGACCGAACGGTGACCGTCGGTGACGATCTTTGAGTCAAGCGTGAATTTTCTCTCGCCGAACGCGGTCTGAGCTAATAACGAGATGCCGTCGCCGCTTGCAGTGTAGGAGAGGATGTTCTCTCTTGCAAACGAGATCGTGGCAGAGAAGGGGGAGGAGGCAGAGTATCTTGACGAGAGCAGACTATTTGCCATTGAGGCAAAGTGCTCGCGCAGATAGCTTACACCGTCCTTGCGGTAGGAGACTGTGCAGACTCCGCGCAGAAGATCGAGATCGCGACGGTAGTCCTCACATTCGTTGTCGCTATGGAGCGATACGAGAAGCTCGCCTGCGTATTCGTAGGATTTTATGCGTACGTAAGTGCCTATCTTTTCTTTTATCCATTCGTTTGCTTCGTATATCTTGCCATCAAGGAAGAGCTTGCGGATGTGGGCGATCTTCTTTGGCATATCGGGGTAGCTCGGGATATTCGGGTCGACGCTCCAGATAGTTTCCTCGTTGAGCGTGACCTTGTCGGTAAGGATGCCGCCGTGCACCATCATACCTGCCTCACCGTTCCCGACGGGGGATGCGTTGTTCCACGCTTCTGCGGAATTTGTCAGATGAATTATAGAGTTTTCCATTTGAAGCCTCCTCTGGTCTTTTGGCTTGATTATAGCCTTTATTTTTCTTTTTTGCAATAGATTTTTAAGATATGTGCTGAAAATATCAAGAATAGGTCGATATCGGCTTGTGAAAATGCAAAGTGCAAAATTGGCAGAAGTCGCACGTTCGTCTGTTGACGAAACAAGAAAAAATATCAAATTGTGTAGGGACCGTGCGTCCATGCAACTTGTTGCGCAACAAGTTGCCGGCGGTCCAATGTTGTAACGATTACAAAATGCACATCCGTCTATCACCCAAAAGCGCGATGATTATCTTTTTTCGTTTGTAGGGACCGGCGTCCCCGACGGTCCAAGGTCGTATCGGTTACAAATTGCACATCCGTTTATTATCAAAGCAAGGATAACATACAGAAGAAATATATTTATCTCTTGTTTTTTAGGACCGCCGAGGACGTCGGTCCCTACAGGTTTTAATGTAATTCTTTTGCATTTTCTTTCGCCCGAGATCCTTCGCGGCGACGTTTTCGCACGTTGCCCCCTTCCCATCGTGTCATCCTCGAGCGCAGCGAAGGATCTCGATGGGAACGATCTGTCAAAAACGTCTTGCTCGAGGATGACACGGGCGGGAAAATCTCAGCACTTCTTTCTGAATTTGAGCGGTGTGGTGCCCGTATGCTCGAAAAAGGTCTTTCTGAAGTGATTTTCCGAGTTGAAGCCGACCTCGCGGCTGATGGTGGATATCGAATACTGCGTGTTCTCAAGATATTCGATCGCCACGTTTATTCTTATCGAGTTGAGAAAGCCTATCGGCGTTTGCCCGAGCTCTCTGCGGAACAGATGATAGACGGTCGACTCGCAGACACAGCATTTTTTTGCGAGATCTGCGACCGAGAAGCTTGAATTCCAATTCTCCGTGATGTACTCGATCGCCTTTTGCAGAGTCTTGTCGAGCGCGAGCTCGCTCTGCACCATTCGCGGAAGCAGAGTGCAGAGAAGCTGATAAAACTTTGAGTACGCCTCAAGCTCGTCAAGCCCTGTGCCCGAGAGAAGCCTTGATATTTGCAGAATATTGCTTTTTTCGTCCTCTGAGCAGGGAATGACCTGCGGCTCGTACTTGAAGGTCTCGTAATGCAGAAAACAGCACAGATAAATAACCTCGATATCGGGCTCGCCGTGCCACTCCGAGTAGCAGTAGATGTTCTCGGGGATAAATACCACGTCGCCCTCGCTCACGCTGAGCCGTTTGCCGAGATATATGTAAGAGCCCTGACCTTTGAGGATTATGCCAAGGCGGCTCTTGCGCTTGTTGCTGTTTCCGCGGCAGAAGTGATAGCGCGTAAAGCTGTGAGTCGAGCATCCAAGCTCGGATACGTATAAATTACTGTTGCTCATTTTATCCTCGTTTGCAGAAAAGTTACTTTTTTTACAGTATAACATCTTGCGCGCGCTTTGTCAAGATGTTATACTAATATCATTAAGGTATAAAGATATACGGAGGACCGATATGAAGACTAAGCAGATAATTTTCACCGCACAGAGCACAGCAGAGCTTCTCGAGGTCGAGTGCCTGCCGCCAAAGCAGAACGAGGTCACTGTGGAGCTGATCTATTCCGCGATAAGCTCGGGCACAGAGAGAGCGAATTTCGTGGGTATGAGAAATTCCATAAACGTATCCGAGGACGCTGAGGCGGTATTTCCGCGCACGGTCGGATACAGCGATGTGGGAATAGTCACGGAGATTGGCGAGGGAGTAAAGGACATCGCGGTCGGAGAGCGCGTGGTAGTGTTCTGGGGCAAGCACAGAAAGCATATCACGGTTAATCGAGCTAACGTCGTAAAAGTGCCCGAGGGTGTCAGCGATGAGGAGGCGGCGCTCGTGTTCATCGCGACCTTTCCGCTCGGAGCTATAAGAAAGACCCGCCTTGAGATAGGAGAGTCGGCTCTTGTTATGGGACTCGGAATACTCGGAATATTCGCGGTAGAGGAGCTCAGAGCCGCAGGCGCGTACCCCGTTATCGCCGCCGACCCGATAGCAGAAAGGCGCGAGCTTGCTCTCAAGCTCGGCGCGGATATCGCGCTTGACCCGACCGAAGAGGGATTTTATAAGAAGGTAAAAGAGGCGAGCGGCGGCGGAGTGAACGTCTGCATCGAGGTCACGGGACTTGGTATCGGACTCGTTCAGGCACTCGAATGTATGCGTAAGATGGGCAGAGTTTCGCTCCTTGGTTGCACGCGAAGCTCGAAGTTTGAGATAGATTACTACGGCAAGGTGCACGGTAATGGCATAACGCTCATCGGCGCGCACACTATTGCAAGACCGAGCAAGGAGTCAAGCCCGACGCTCTGGACCGATGCCGACGACATTGGGGCACTTCTCGCGTTGCTTCGCGGAGGTAGATTGAACTTTGCCGATATGATAAGCGAGATCCACTCGCCCGCCGAGGCGCAGGAGGTCTACACGCGCCTTGCGACCGAGAAAAATTTCCCGATCGGCGTGCTGTTTGATTGGAGGATGATATAATGGATTTTACAAATAAGGTAGCGATATCTACGGGTGCGGCGTCCGGAATGGGACTTCTGTTTGCCGAGAATATTGCCGCACTCGGCGGCAACGTCGTGATGTGCGACGTGAATAGCGAGGTGCTGGCAGAGAAGGTCGCCGCCATCAACGAAAAGGGAGTTGGTAGAGCTGTCGGAGTAATCTGCGACGTGAGAGATTACGCACAGGTCTGCGCCGCGCGCGACAGAGCGGTAGCTGAATTTGGCAGAATTGATATTATGGCGAACTTTGCAGGCGGCACGGCGGTGCGTATGTGCAAGGTCGACCGCGAGAAGCACCCCGAGTTTCCCGACGTGCCGATAGACGTGTACGATTGGGGCATCGACGTGAACCTCAAAGGACCGTTCTATTTTGCACACGCGGTGCTCGGTCAGATGCGAGAGCAGAGAAGCGGACTTATCATAAATATCGGCTCTATCACGGGCGCTGAGGGCGACGGCTACGGAATGGACTACCCCACCTCAAAAGCAGGACTTATGTACGGACTGACAAAGTCGATAACTCAGTTTGGCGCGAAATACGGCATCCGTTGCGTTTGCATCTCGCCCGGTCCCGTGCTCACGCGTGCGGCGATGGCAAATATGAAGACTCCGCTCGGTCGCGCCGCAGAGCCGCAGGAGATAATCGACCTCTGCCTTTTCGTCGCATCCGAGAAAGGACAGTTTATCAACGGTGAGAACATAATGATAGACGGCGGCAGAAACGCGATGGGGAGGTACACGAAATGACAAAGAGACATTTTTTGACCAAGGACGAGCCGATGCTCGTAAGTATGCTCCAAGCCTATAGCCCAGAGCGCGTGCTTGAGCTTATGGAGCACTCGCGTGCCGATGACGCGGACGCGTTCGGTATGCAGTTTTGCAGAATGAAAAAGGAATACAGAACTCGCGTGACCTACGAACGACTTTTCGCGGCGGCAGGTGATCGCCCTGTCTACGTTACGAATTACCGTCAGGGCGAGAATTCACTCAAGAGCGACGAGCAGCTCGCGCGCGAGCTTTGCGAGCTTGCAGAATGCGGAGCAACGCTCTGCGACGTTATGGGTGACTATTTCGAGCGCACCGAGGGCGAGATGACCTACAGTGCGAGCGCGGTAGAAAAGCAGATGGCGCTGATCGATCAGATACACTCGGCAGGTGCCGAGGTCGTGATGTCCTCGCACGTGCTCAAGTTTATCCCTGCCCAGCAAGTGCTTGCGATTGCGCGCGAGCATCAGCGGCGCGGCGCGGATATATGCAAGATAGTCACGGGCGCGTCGAATATGGAAGAGCAGATCGAAAATCTGCGCATCGTCACGCTTCTGAAGAGGGAGCTTGACATTCCCTTTCTCTTCCTTTCGGGCGGCGAGAGCAGGATACTGCGCCGTATCGGAGGCGAGGTCGGCTGCTGTATGTATCTTTGCGTTCACGAGCACGATGAGCTCGCGACACCCGCTCAGCCGCTGATCAGCGAGGTAAGGGCAATAAGAGATAATTTGAGGTGAAAAAATGAGAAAGATAAGAATGGCACAGATAGGAACGAGCAGAAACAGCCACGGCAGAGAGATATTTGCTACCTTTGCTTCGCTGAGTGATATATTCGAGATAGTCGGATACGCACTTCCCGAAAACGAGAGGGTGCTCGTTTCAGAGCGAATGGACGTTTTCGAGGGATACCGCGAGATGAGCGTTGAGGAGATACTCAGCGACCCCACCATCGAGGCGGTCAGCGTTGAGACCGAGGAAAAGTATCTTACAAAGTACGCGCAGATGGCGGCTGACGCAGGCAAGCATATACATATGGAAAAGCCGGGAGGAATTTCACTTGAAGATTTTGAGAAGCTGATTGCGACCGTAAAGACGAACGGCACGGTATTCAGCACGGGATATATGTACAGATACAACCCCGTAGTGCGCGATATGGTCGCGCGCGCTAAGGCGGGCGAGATAGGCGAGATAATAAGCGTAGAGGCGCAGATGAACTGCAGACACGGCGAGGACGTGGTGCGCTGGCTTTCGGGATACCCCGGAGGAATGATGTTTTATCTCGGTTGCCATATGGTAGACCTCGTTATGCAGTTTATGGGAGTGCCCGACAGAGTAGTTCCGTTCAATAAGTCGAGCGGAAGATTTCCCGATTGCGACTCTAAGGACTTTGCGATGGCGGTGCTTGAATACAAGAACGGTGCGTCGCTCGTCAAGACTTGTGACGCCGAGATGGGCGGATTTTCGCGCCGTCAGCTCGTGGTTACGGGAACTAAGGGCAGATTTATGATCGAGCCCTTGGAGGTCACGATCAAATATCCGTTGCAGTACACGAAATACAACGAGTGCCTTGCAGATGGTTGGAACAGAGCGGTCGAATGGAAAAACAGCGAGGAGCACGACAGATACAGAGCGATGTTAGAAGCCTTTGGCAGTATGGTGCGCGGCGAGATCGAAAATCCCTTCGGCTACGACTACGAGCTTGAGCTTTTCAGAACGCTCAAGAAATGCTGTGAGTGAGGTAAGATATGAAAGCAATACTTGTAAATGAAGATAAAACTCTGCGCTGGGATAACGTTCCCGATCCCGTGATCAAGAGCGACGAACTGCTCGTCAAGATCGAGGCGGCGGCACTCAACCGCGCGGATCTTATGCAAAGAGAGGGCGACTATCCGCCGCCTGCGGGCTGCCCCGAATGGATGGGACTCGAGGTCGCGGGAGAGATCGTAGAGATCGGCGAGACGGCAGGGAAGTGCTCCGAATGGAAGATAGGCGACAAGGTCTGCGCGCTTCTCGGCGGAGGCGGATACGCAGAATACGTGGCGGTGAAGTACGATATGCTTATGCCCGTGCCGAAGAATTGCTCTATAGTCGAGGCGGCGGCGATCCCCGAGGCATTCGCGACCGCGTATCTCAATCTCTTTATCGAGGGTGGCATCAAGGAGGGCAACACGCTGCTTATGAACGCAGGCGCGTCGGGACTCGCAAGCGTGATAATACCTATGGCAAAGGCGTTCGGAGTTCGCGTGATAACCACGGTGCTGAGTGAGGAGATCGCGAATAACATCAAGCACCTCGGCGCTGATCGCGTCGTAGTCACACCGAAGGAGGATATCTCGCTCGTGCTCAAGGAAGAGCTGGAGGCAGGTCACGGCGTTGACGTCGCGATCGACTGCCTTGGAGGCGAGATCATGGGCAAATGCATCCACTATCTGAGCCACGGCGCGAGATGGATAATGATCGCCGCGCTCGCGGGCAGGATGACCGAGATCGACCTCAAGAATATCTACGTCCGCAATGTGCGCATCATCGGCAGTACGCTTCGCTCGCGCACCCCCGAGGTCAAAGCGCAGATACTCGCGGGCATCGTCCGCGACGTCTACCCGAAGATCGAGTCGGGCGAGGTCAAGCCGACTATATATAAAGTCCTGCCCATCACTGAAGCCGAGGCGGCACAGGATATTCTCTACCGCGGTGAGAATATCGGCAAGGTCGTGCTGACGGTGGGTTGAGTGCGGAATTGAATAAAAAACAAAAATCCTGCATTCTCTCTGCATTCTTAGCGGAGAATTAGCAGAACGAAAACTTAGGCAGAGAACTTGTTTTCTCTGCCTATTTGTGATATAATGGAATAGGTGATGAAAAATGGACGAACTTAAAAATCGCAAGATCACTCGGTTGAAGGGTGCGGACTATAATCGAAATCAAGCCGTGTTTCTCACGATATGCACGAAAGAAAAACGCTGTATTCTTTCTCGTATTGTAGGGACCGGCGTCCTCGACGGTCCACAAATCGAATTGACAAAATACGGACAAATCGCAGATAAATACATCAATCAATTGAACGATTTTTACGACGACCTTTCTGTCGAGAGTTACGTAATTATGCCAAACCATATTCATATTATGCTGTGGGTAAAAGGCATAGATAACGGACCGTCGAGGATGCCGGTCACAGACGGACCGTCGAGGACGCCGGTCCCTACAGTGCAGAACTCCGTTCCGTCGCGGTTCGTATCTACGTTCAAACGATTTTGTAACAAGGAATACGGCGTGAATATATGGCAATATCGCTCCAATGATCACATCATTCGCAACCGTCAGGACTATGATGAGCATTTGCGATATATTTATGAGAACCCTATGCATTGGTACTACGACGAATTATACGCCGAAGAATAGGGGTATGGGCTTTGCCCGATGCCTTTGTAATGCAAAGGCGAAACTAGCGATAAAATGGAACGATAAATAAGAATTTGACAGGAGGAAATATGTTTAGGAGGTTGTTTTCAAAAGCAAAAAAGAATACTGACTTTTCGATAATGCCAAAAACGACAACAAATAACGAAGACAGGGCAGAACGTCTGATAAATGAATATGGTTTTGATTTTGATAGCATTTCCAAAACAGAAATACGGACTCTTATTGAAACAGAACTATTCGAATTTCAACAAGGCAGTTCTGAATATATCCGATTGTTATGCGGCTATTTGTATTGCATTGGAGATGAAACCGACATTGATTTGATAAAAAAAGCGAAGTATGAAATAAATTTTGATGTTGGACAAATGATAGATGGCGCATGGATCGAAAATCTGGAAAATAAAAATCCGGATGACAGAGTTCGCCTTATCAATGAATTTATTTCCTACTATAAAAACTACTTTGGATTAGATACAACAAGCACATAAATTCCAATTGCTCTAATAGCAAACGCCGACAGATTCTGTCGGCGTTAATTATTTGTTTACGGCGGAGCAAATTTTGCTTGCTCGTAGGGGAGAACTGCGTGTCTCCCACGGGCAAACACAGTCCGTCCCTACCGTTGGTTAGGTAAATATTTTGTGATTTCTCCGCTAATTTTGCACACCCTTGTGCAGGATTTTTGTGCTTATTTATTATCTTCGTTTTCAATATGCTTTTTTGCGCCGTCAAGAGTTGCGGCAATTAAACCGAACAGAGCGCCGAGTGATGGAGAGAGACCGTTGGGAAAGCTGCGTATGAATTCAACGATCATCATAAGCGTTCCGAGAGATCCGGTCAATAGGAAAAAACCGTAGAAAAAGCTCATTGTTTTACAGTTTTTGCCGATGATCTTGTACATCAAGCGAATAAGCCCGTATATAATGAAGGGCATCACGAGAGAGAGCACGAGAACTGTCACCTTGTCTTCCCGATTTCCGAAAATCAATGCAACTACCCAAAGAGAGAGAAGAATGACCGCGTAAATAATCAAAATCAAATTTTTCTTTTTAATTATTTTGTTTAGCATAAGCTCTACCGCTCCTTTCATTTGTTGTATTTATTATAGCACATTTTTGTGGGAATGTAAAGTGGTTTTTGGTAGGGAATTGTTCTGCCGGCGCTCCTAAGAGAGTCAAAATGGCGAAAAGATATGCTACCGTCAGCAATTAAAACAAAAAACATATATTAAACGGGTAGGGGCGACCTTTGGTCGCCCGTGTTGAAACGGAAGTTACTTTTTCGCAAAATCGGGCGACCGCAGGTCGCCCCTACTACTTTGTAACAACTAAAACTTGCCTTGTTTTCTCCGCCCGTGTCATCCTCGAGCAAGCCTCGACCTTCGAGATTCTTCGCTTCGCTCGAGAATGACACCGAAGGTCGAGGCGTAGCGAAGGATCTCGGGCGGAATGTTAAATATATACTTTTAGTTGTTACAAAGTACTACCGACAAGTGTGGGATTCGAACCTTAAGCGGCGCGATAGATAGATATAGCCGAAAGTGCAGCGACGGCGCCGCTCTCGCATCCGATGGATGCACGGTTCTCAGTTTAGTGTAGATGAATAACAAAAAGGAAGTGGCAAGCTACATTTTGAACGGATTCGAACCTTAAGCGGCGCGATGGATAGATATAGCCGAAAGTGCAGCGACAGCGCCGCTCTCGCATCCGGTGGATGCACGGTTCTCAGTTTAATGTAGACGAAAAGCAAAAGAGAGCAGTTTTGCTGCTCTCTTTTGCTTTTGGCCTGCCCGAACGGATTCGAACCGTTGGCCTTCAGAGTCGGAGTCTGACGCGCTATCCAGCTGTGCCACGGGCAGATACGTATGTATTATACCACACTTTCGTCGCATTTTCAATCATATTTTGACGCAAAATTAAAAATATGGATAAAAAGATTGCTCGCGGGCATAATAGCATAGGAAGAAAGAAGAAAATATGTGAAAAATTTTTCAAAAAACTCTTGACAAAAGCTTTTGATTGTGGTATAATAGCCGATGTCAATGGGGCATCGCCAAGCGGTAAGGCAACGGACTCTGACTCCGTCATTACCTAGGTTCGAATCCTAGTGCCCCAGCCAAAAAGAAACACCACCCAACAGGGTGGTGTTTCTTTTTGGTCGGAGCACAGGCGCTTCGCGCCTTGCTCCGCAAGGCAAAGCCGCAGCGGAATTAGGTTCGCATTTTGCGAGCAAGGCGATGGGAGCTCGCTCACCAGCGGCTCGGCGAAGAATCCTCGCCAAAGGCGAGTACCCTAGTGCCGCGAGCGACGCAAAGGACACCCTCGGGTGTCCTTTTTGCGTTGGCTGGGGCACTCGTCGCTTCAAAGCTCGCTCTGCGAGCGAAGCGACGCAGAATTAGGTTCGCATTTTCACAAATATGTTGTAGGGGCGATTCACGAATCGCCCGTTTTTCGTTTGGAATTGTGTTTTCGGGAGGAGCAAGCCCCTCCCCTACCAAAAATCTCTTTACATTCCTGCAAATATATGTTATAATAAACTTGGAAAGGTGGTGAAGCTTGAATGGAAATAGATTTCTTTAAAAATGAATCACATTTTCACCCACGTCTGTCATACACTTGGGAAAACGCGGAACAAGTTCATTTAAATTCTAAATTGCAAAACTTGAAGAATAGTTTTATATTCTTGCTTGCAATTCCTTTCATTATATTTCTATTTGTCAATCTTGACGAACTATCAAGCAAATGGCTATTACTTATTGCAATATCGCTTCTTTGCCTGCCAATACACGAATTATGCCACGCTCTTTTTTGTTGGATCTCGGGGAGAAAAGTTGAGAGAATATGTTTTTTTCCATATAAACGGATATTTTCTAAAGTAGGTGGATACGTAAAGCCTACTTTCGGTGTTTGGAATAAGTACCAAGCAATTTTATTCGTTGCATTTCCTGTCATTTTACTCTCACTTGTTCCCGCTATATTGGCTATTTTCGTTGCTCCGCTGAGGTTTTGGTTATTGTATCTTTCTCTACTCAATCTTTCAGCATCGTACTCGGATATCGTTGATGTAATTTGCTTTTTTAAATTACCCCCAAATGCTCTTTATTTGATAGATGTTATACTGAAAGTTAAAGACAAGGACAAACCTGTAATAATACATCAATTGTCGGTAACGCCAAAGCTCGACAAGATACATCATAAATGCTTTGAATATTTCAACGGTAGGCTGACTGAAAAAGAGAACCCTGCCGAAACGGTAGAGACAAGGAATTTAAAGCAGGAATTTATGAATCAGTTTGATCTTAAATAAAATTGGCGGCTAAACGGTCATCAATCGCAACGCAAAGTACGCTTTACAATCTCAGGAAAGTATGCTATAATTAAATAAACCTATTTCGGAGGACAAAAATATGCCGCAGCTTATTATGTATTGGAAAAACGACGGTAGCGCGCCCGTGCTGCCGAAGGTGCCCGAGGGGTGCGATATTTGTAGGTACACCG
Organism: Clostridia bacterium; assembly: GCA_017453285.1. GTDB lineage: Bacteria > Bacillota > Clostridia > Oscillospirales > CAG-272 > HGM12713. The sequence goes on from JAFTKL010000013.1 coordinate 13,526, forward strand.
AGCTTGACGGGGCGATGGACAAGTGGCTTGACATCGTTCAGTACGGTCTATCGAGCGGCAGGTGCGGCGAGGAGTATTACCGCGGCTCGATGCTCTCGCTAAAGCTCTACAGCGAGGACAAGTGCTTCTTTATCCTTGAGAACGGGCAGGCGGTGGCGACGATCACGGTCGTTTGCGACTACGAGACGCGCGAGGGGCTCATACATATGGTCGCCTGCGTTGAGTCGGCGCGTGGCCGCGGCTACGGAACTCTGCTGACGCAGATAGCAAGCTACGTTCTCAAGACCGAGGGAATGGAGCGTGCGCGTCTTACGACTGACGATTGGCGAATTCCTGCGATCAAGAGCTATTTGAGGATAGGTTTTACGCCCGATCGCTCAACCGAGGATTTTATGGCGCGGTGGGAAAAGATATATGGGCAGATAGGATATAAAACATAAATATAAAAGGAAAGGCGGAAAATGCTATGTTACTGATCAAAAACGGAAAAATCAAAACTATGGTCGGCGGGGATATCGAGAACGGATACGTTCTGATAGGAGATGACGGCAAGATCGTCTCTGTCGGCGCTTCAATTGAAGAGAGCGCGGATATGACCGTGATAGACGCCGAGGGTCGCCTTGTGACTCCCGGATGCGTTGAGGCGCACTGTCACATAGGCGTACATAATTCTGCTATGCGCTGGGAGGGTGCGGACTACAACGAGACCTCTGACCCCGTGACGCCGCAGATGCGCGCGATCGACGGAATAAATCCGATCGACGAGACCTTCGGGCTTGCGATAAAGCACGGCGTTACCTCTGCCTGCACGGGCCCCGGAAGTGCTAACGTAGTCGGCGGCACGTTTGCGGCTATCAAGCTTGTGGGCAACCGCATAGACAAGATGATCATAAAGGATCCCGTCGCTATGAAGTGCGCGTTCGGTGAAAATCCCAAGGGCGCGTACGGTCAGAACGGCAGAAAGTCGCCCGTTACGCGTATGGCGACCGCGGCACTGCTCCGCGATCTTCTTTCCAAGTCAAAGCGTTATCTTGAGGCAAAGGAAGAGGGAAAAGATCCGAATTTCGATATGAAGCTCGAGGCTATGATCCCCGTTATGAAAAAGGAAATTCCGCTCAAGGCGCACGCGCACAGAGCTGACGACATTTTTACCTCGATCCGCATCGCGAAGGAGTTCGACGTTGATCTTACGCTCGACCACTGCACCGACGGCGCGCTTATCGCCGACGAGCTGGCATCTGAGGGATACCCCGCGTTCATCGGTCCGTCTTTTGGCAGTAAGACCAAGATAGAGCTCGCGCACAAGTCGTTTACCACCCCCGGAATTCTCTACAAGGCAGGCGTTCCGATAAGCATTATCACCGACGCGCCCGTAATTCCGCTTGAGTATCTTTCTATGTGCGCAGGATTTGCATTCTCCGCAGGACTTCCTTATGAGGAGGCGTGGAGAGCTATCACTATAAACCCCGCAAAGCAGACCGGCATCGGCGATCGAGTCGGCAGCCTTGAGGTCGGCAAGGACGGCGACGTTGTCATCTGGGCGGCTGATCCGCTTGTGACGGTCGGAGCCGAGGCTTACGTTACCGTAGTCGACGGCAAGGTAGCCTACAGAGGTTAAGGTATGGAGAAATATATTGTCGGAGCGGTGATAATAGTCGTCATCGTCCTGCCGAGCGTGTTGCGTATTATATACCGCGCGCACAGAAGGGCAAAAAATGCGGCAGAGGTGCTCTCGAAGCCGTTCGTCTGCCCGAATTGCAGCCATCGGTTTTACTTTAAGGGGAAGGGTGCGCGCATTATCGGCGAGGATAAGGCGATCCTGACCTGCCCGAATTGCAACAAGCGCGACGTATGCACCAGACCGTATGATTATGATCTATAAATGAAAGAATGTAGGACGCGGGGATGTGCGTTTTTCTGTTCTTTTCTTTCGAGAAAAGAACCAAAAGAACTTGAATGGGTGTTGTTATAGGGTGCATACGTAACTCGAACCGATATTCCCTAAAGAAGTTTGGGTTACTGTGATCTGTAGCGACATCCACGATCGTTAATTTAACTCAATAGCGAGGTTGAAACACGCGGACGGCAGGCCACCGCGTGTTTCTTTGATTTTAAATTATGAAGAGCAAGATATAAATCTTTGTTTGGTCTGTAATCGAAAGCATAAGATTATCTCTATGTTTGTAGGGACCGGCGTCCCCGACGGTCCAAGCTCGTATCGGTTACAAATTGAATATCCGTATGTTTTCAAAACAAAGATAACAGACCAAAAAGATATATTTATCTCTTGTTTTTTAGGACCGCCGGCAACTTGTTGCAGGGACGTACGGTCCCTACAAATTTTATAGAAATTTTTCGTTTCGCAACAGACGGACGTGCTACGGTGTCCGATACGACCTCGGACGACCGATGGTCGCCCCTACAATCAAATAATAAAGCGCGGAATGGGAGGGGCTTGCCTTCCCGAGATATCGGTCACCTCACAACGCAAACTCTCGCGGCTAAATGCGTAAATGTGGTTGAAATTTCTTGGGATCTGTGGTATAATTATCCCAAATAAAAGATTTGGAGAATATATGTTTTACATAATCACAATATGCGGCGCGGCGACGCTGATCGCGCTCTGCAACTTTTTTGCCGACGGCGTGCTGACGCTCGGCGCGTTCGGCTATATGATGCTTATCACCTTTGCGGGTGTCGTGGCGGTCATCGCGGTCGACGGAATTCTCGCGTTTGTGGCGAGAAGAATGCCTGAGAAGTGGTTCTCGCCCGAGGCAAAGCTCTTCACGGTCGCGAAATGGGAGCACAAGCTCTACCGCAAGACTAAAATAAACACTTGGAAGAAATACGTGCCCGAGCTCGGATGCTTCACGGGCTTCCATAAGGACAAGATGCGCGAGCCCGACAGCAGCGAGTATATCGGTCGTTTTCTGCTCGAGTCGAACTACGGCGTGCTCGGTCACGTGCTCGGCGCATTCCTCGGATTTCTCATAATGCTTCTGCCGTTTCTGCGTCCGCTTGCCATCGCTCTGCCGATAGCGATCGTCAACTTCGTGTTGAGTATGCTGCCGACGCTCATTCTCAGATATAACACCCCCGCGCTGCGCAAGATCTACAGAAGAAATCTTCTGCGCGAAGAGCGAGAGGCATTGGGAGAAAAGGAAGATAAATAAAAAATGCTTGGATATTTATTTTTGGCGCTCGCTCTGCTTGCGGGTGTAGTTAAAGGATATTGCGGAAAGAAATCGGGCGGCACGCTCGTGCTGACCTCCGATGCGATGCTCGTCAACACTGTGCGAATGCTCGCCTGCATAGTCATCGGTGTCGCGCTTATCGCGCTTGGCAACGATTGGTCGGCTCTCACTCTCGACCCCACGGTGCTCTGGATCTCGGCTCTCTCGGGTGTCTGCACCGCGCTTTTCGTGGTGAGCTGGCTGCTTGCGATCAGAACGGGCGCGTTTATGATGGTCGACGTATTTCTGCTGATGGGCGTGCTGATACCGCTTATAGTTTGCGCGATATTTTTCGACGAGCCGATAATCCTAATTCAGTGGATCGGCATCGCCGTGCTGATAGTCGCGGGCTACGTTATGTGCTCGTATAACGCAAAGCTCAAGGGCAAGATGACTCTCGGGGCGTTCTTTATGCTCTTGCTCTGCGCCGCGTCCTACGGATGCACAGATCTGTCGCAGAAGCTCTTTGTCAATCTCGTGCCTGGGGGCGACAACTCGGTATTTCAGCTCTATACCTATATCTTTGCGGCGCTCACGCTCGTGATCTGCAGCCTTGTATTCCGTGCCCACGAGAAAAAGACGCACGAGCTCCGCTCGCCGATCGCGGTCGTTAAGCCGATAGCGATCTACGTCGGGGTGATGGCGATATGTCTTTACGCGAATTCCTATTTCAAGACCGCCGCGGCGACTTATCTCGATGCCGCGCAGATATATCCGCTCAGCCAGGGCGGATCGCTCGTGCTTGCGATGATAATGGCGGCGATATTCTTCAAAGAAAAGAGCACTCTGCGTTCGATAATCGGCGTGGTTCTTTGCGCGGTTGCACTGCTTATGATAAATCTGCCTGCACTGCAGGGATAAGGGGGACATATGAGGACTGTTAATATTGATAACTTGGTTGAACAAATAAGAAAGTGCGTTGAGCGTCACAAGATAGCCGACGGCAAATATTCTCGCTGGCTTTGGCAAAACGAGAAGGGAGACCGCGAACTTGGATGTAATCCCTACGGCTGTGCCGATGCCGCGAATATCCTTTACAGCATATCGCAATTCCCGAGAGACGCGAAGGAGAGACGCGCGTTCGTTGATACTCTTCGCTCTATGCAGGAAAAAAGCAGCGGAATGTTCCACGAAAAAACGCATCACACCATTCACACTACCGCGCATTGTATTGCTGCTCTCGAGCTGTTTGACGCCTCTCCGCTTTATCCTTGTACGCAACTTTTGCCGCTTCTTCAAAAGGAAAAACTTTACGACTTTCTGGAAAACGAGGTGAATTGGCTCGACCCGTGGCCTCAGTCTCACAAGGGCGCGGGTATATTCGTTGCGCTCACTATGACCGATGCAGTAGATCTTGAGTGGAAGAATAACTATTTCTCTTGGCTTTGGGAACACTCGGATATTGAAACAGGATTTTTCCATCACGGAGAGGAGCGCACCAAAATGCCTGCCTCGCATATGATGGCGGGCGGATTTCACTATTTTTTCAACCACGAGGCAGAGCGCAGACCTTATCGCTATCCCGAAAAGGTGATAGACTCCTGCATAGGATTTATGCGCGAGCACGAAAGATACGGAATGATAAAGAGCTGTACCTTTATAGATATTGACGTGGTATTTTGCCTAAATCGCGCTATGCGTCAAACGCCATATCGATTCGAAGAGGCAAAGGAGGAGCTGGAGAAGTACGCAGAGAAATACGTTGATTTTATGAATGGTATTGACTATGAAAACGACGAAGGATTTAACGACCTTCATATGCTTTTCGGCGCGGTTTGCTGCCTTGCAGAATTGCAGATGGCACTGCCCGGAAAAATTCTTACGTCGAAGCCTTTGAGATTGGTCCTTGATCGTAGACCGTTCATTTAATATTGCCGGCGGAATTTATCTTTTAGGTCGTAATGCTTTTGGGGCAGACAAAAAAGCAACCTGACCCAATTTACAGCGCGGATTCGGTGTGCTATAATAGCTACAGTAAAGACAAAGGGGAAGAGAAATGCAACTGAGAGGTACGCACAAAATTTCAAAATACATCCACGGAACCTTCGCAGAATACTTCGGTTCGACGATATATGACGGCATCTGGGTAGGCAAGGACAGTAAGATCCCGAACATAAACGGACTTCGCCTTGACGTTATCGAGGGAGTGCGCGAGAGCGGACTTACAGTCTTTCGTTGGCCCGGCGGATGCTGTGCCGAGAAATATCATTGGCAGGACGGCATAGGGGAGAACAGACTCCCGAGAGTGCATTTTATGAACGATACCAACAAAGGTATATGGGATATGTCGTTCGGTACTGACGAATGCATAGAATTCTGCCGCCTTTGCGGGATGGAACCGATGTTCGTGTGCAACGTGAGCACTGGCACGGCAGAGGAATTCCGCGCGTGGTTTGAATACTGCAACGCGCCTGCGTTCACCAAATACGGTGCTATGCGTGCCGCAAACGGTCATCCCGAGCCTTATAACGTAACGCTGTGGGGAATAGGCAACACCGACGAGAACACCTGGAAGGTCGCCTTTCACGCGCAGATCTACGGCTACGACTATCTTCGCTTCACGGCGGCGCTTGACGACGATTGGCTGAAGTCGGTCACTACGGTCGGACTTGGCTTCAGCATAAGACACGGTCACCACGAGTGGCCTGCAGAGGTTATGGATATCGTCACGGGCAAGGGCGAGAAGACAGGACCTGATATGCTCTCGGTCCACCACTATCTCGGCTCTATGAAAGACGCAAAATGCGGCGGAGCTGTTGATTTTTCTGATGACGAGTATTATTATCTGCTTGATAGCCTTGTGCAGTACCAAAAGGATATCGACTTCCACCGTGAGCTTGTGGACAAGCACGCCTGCAAGTCGCGCCCGACCTATCTCGCGATCGACGAGTGGGGTATGTGGGATAAGGATGCGACCATCGAGAGCGGTCAGAGACAGAACCAGACGATGCGCGACGCTATCTTTGCCGCGCTTGCGATGCATATTTTCTATCGAAACTGTGATTTCGTCAAGATGGCGATGGAGACACAGCTTACAAATCTCTTGCAGAGCCTTTTTGAGACAGACGGTGAGAAATTTATGAAGACTGCTACCTTTTACGTAATGAAGCTCTACCGCGAGCATCTTGAGCAGTATTTGGTCGACGGCGTGTGCGAGGTCACGGACGGCGAGGCAGACGTTATCTGCTCGGCGACAGAGAGCGGCGAGCGCGTGGTGATCACGGCGGTAAACCGAGATCTTTATTCGAGTGCGACGGTGAAGCTCTCGGACGAGGTCGCGAAGATGAGACTCGCGATGGCGGATATTATCTATAACGAGAACGTAAGAGCCTACAACACGTATGACGATCCTTACGTTATCACCGATAAGTCCTTCGCTGCGCTTGATCTTTCGAGCATCACACTCCCCGCACACTCTGTCGTGCGCCTTGTGCTTGAAGCTGAATAATTTACATCAAAAACCGCTTTCTCTTTCGTTACCGACAGAAAAAGCGGTTTTTTTATCTTATTATTCGTGCGTTTTTGTTCCTATCTAAATTAAGCGGCCTCTTTTGTGTAAACTATTGATCGATATATACAAACTCTACTTAAAATCGAGTAAAATTGTCTTTACATTTTTGCGCCGATATGCTATAATGAGTTCAGTAAATATTTGCCGCGTGCGGTATTATTCCGACAGCGCGTTTCTCTTTGAAGAAGAGCGATGGTCGGAGGGAAAGGATGCAATATGGCTGATATACTTAAGATCTCGGCTCTTGAAAAAAGCTTTGGTGAAAAGAAGGTTTTGACAGGACTTGATATGAGCGTACCGGAGCATAGTATTTTTGGATTTATAGGACGAAACGGATCGGGTAAAACCACCACTATGAAGGCGGTGCTGGGACTTATCAAGGCAGATGCGGGAGAGATATTCGTTTGCGACGAGCAGGTGAAGTTCGGACAGACAAGAACTAACCGCAATATAGGCTATCTGCCCGACGTTCCCGAGTTTTATCCGTTTATGACACCGCGCGAGTATCTGACTCTTTGCGGCGAGAGCCTTGGAATGAAAAACGATGAGATAGCCAAGAGAAGCGCGGAGCTTCTCGAGATGGTAGGTCTTGCGGGTGAGGATCGAAGAATAAAGGGATTTTCACGCGGAATGAAGCAACGACTTGGTATTGCCCAAGCGCTTCTCGGACGTCCGCGTCTGCTTATATGTGACGAGCCGACCTCGGCACTCGATCCGGTCGGCAGAAGTGAGGTGCTTGACATACTCGTCTCTCTCAAGAGCGAGACGACGGTCATATTTTCAACTCACATTCTCTCTGACGTTGAGCGTATCTGCAACGAGGTCGCGCTTCTTGAGAAGGGCAGAATAGTCCTCGGCGGCAGCATCGACCGACTCAAAGAGCTTGGAAGCGCGGAGGGCTTTGAGATAAAGCTGACTCAAGGTTGTGACGCGGACAGATTGACAGAGCGCTATACCGACGCTCGCCGCAAGGATGAGCTTACACTCAGAATAGTCGGCGGCGAGGATAGAAAGCGCGAGGTGTTGAGCTTTTTGATAGAGAACAGAATAGCCATTCAGCGCGTTGAGACGCTTGAGCCCTCGCTTGAAGCTCTTTTTATGGAGGTCGTTAAAAAATGAGATCGTTCGTTGCATTTTTGAAAAAAGAGTTTATGGAGGGCGGTCGCACCTTCAAGATAGTTGGAATTATTGCCGTCTTCGTTATTTTGGCGGTGATGAACACTCTGACGGCAAAGTTCACGCCTCTGCTTATGGAGCTTTTGGAGGGCGAGCTTGCGCAGGCAGGCATATCTTTTAATGCCGAGTACGAGGTCAAAACCATTGATTCGTGGATACAGTTCTACAAAAATATGCCTATGGGACTTATCGCGTTCGTGCTTATCTTCGGCGGCACTATGACAAAGGAATACGACAAGGGCAGTATGATATTGCTTTTGACAAAGGGATTTGCGCGCTATAAGGTCATTCTCGCAAAGCTTTTCCTGCTCGTTCTCGTATGGAGCGTTGGATATTGGCTCTCTTTCGGAATAACCGTAGGGCTCAATTCGTTTTTGCTTGAGAGCGTAGAGCTTTATAACTTTATTTTTGCCGCGCTGTGCTGGTATATTTTCGGCATTTTCGTTATTGCTCTTATTATGCTTTTCTCGGTGATCTTCAAGTCCTACGGAATGGTGCTTCTCGGTACGGGAGGCGTGGTTGCGGCTCTGTATTTGATCAGTATAGCTCCGAGCATCGCAAAGTGGCTGCCGATTATCCTTATAAGCGGCGTCGGATTTATGAGCGAGAGCGTCGACGTGTCCGAATACCTTGGCGCACTCATCATTTGCGCGATCGCATCTGTCGGCGCGATAGTGGCAAGTATACCGATATTCAACAAAAAGCAGATATAATCAACAAAGAGAGGGTAGCTTATGTCTTTGATAAGAATAATGACACACAACCAATGGAAAATCGACCAGAACCGTCCCGAATGGGAAGAGAAGGGCTACGATTGCTCGTCTGCCGTTCGCACGAAAGGATTTGCACGTGTGTTTAGTGATATATGCCCCGATATCGTCGGTGCGCAGGAGGTCTCGCCGAGAATGGCGGAGCATCTGATGGAGCATCTCGGCGCGCGCGGACTTAATTACGCGATACTTTGGGGAAGAGACACGCCAATTTTCTACCGCCCCGACAAATTCGAGCTGGTCGACTCTGCTTTCTCGCTCTATCCCGAAGAATTCCCGGGGCACGAGGGCATTTTCAATAACCAAAAGACGAAATCCTACTGCATCGGCGTGTTCAGAGTCAAGGAGAACGGCAAGCTCTTCATTTTTGCCTCGACGCATCTGTGGTGGAAGAGCTCGAAGGATCAGCCCTATTCCAACGAGGCACGCGCATATCAGCTCGGGCTTCTGATCGAGCGCACCGACGCTCTGCAGAAAAAATATAGCTGTCCTGCGATCATCGTGGGAGATCTCAACGCGGGCTACGACTCGGATGCTCTGAAGAGAGCGTTCGATAGCGGATTTAGCCACGCGCACGACCTCGCGACAGACTATGCCGACGACTCTGTGGGACTTCACTACTGCTTCGGTGAGGGATTTTACGATTACTATTACGATTACCCCTTCGAGAGAGCGATAGACCACATACTTCTCAAGGGAGAGGGCGCGACGGTCAGAAGATTTGAACGCTTCTCGCCCGAGTATTACCTGCCTCTTTCGGACCATTCCCCCGCATTTATTGATATTGAAATTTAAGGAGAAAGATTATGAAGCTGACTTTTCTCGGCACGTCGCACGGCGTGCCTGCAGCTGACAGATACTGTAGCTGCGTTATGATCGAATCGGGAGACGCGGTGTATTTCATCGACGGCGGTGCGCCCGTGATCGACGAGCTTCTGCGCCACGGCAGACATCCCGACGAGATCCGCGCGCTCTTCAATACGCACGTTCACGGCGACCACACAAACGGCATCTGCCACCTTGTTGACCTTGCCGATTGGTATTTCAAGAAGAGCTCGTTTGACCTCTATATTGCGGATCAGAGCTATATCGACGCGATCGGAGTTATGATAAAGGCTTGCAATCCCGGCTCGACGCTCTCGCCCGACAGATTGCGCTTCCACCTCGTTGACCCGAAGGTAGCCTACGAGGACGAGAACATAAAGGTCGAGTTCATCCCGACCGCTCATATGCGTGCGCCTTATCATTCTTATTCGATACTCGTCAGCGAGGGAGAGAAGAAGGTGCTCTTCTCGGGCGACTTCTCTCAGCATCTCGAGAGAGCCGACGTGCCGAAGATACTTTCAGAAGAGGAGATCGACCTCTTCGTGTGCGAGATGGCACATTTTGGCACCGAGCACATCCGCCCGTATCTTGATAGCGCAAAGGCAAAGAAGATCGCCTTTACGCACGTCTTCCCACTCGCAAAGTACGAAAAAATCGCGCAGATGAGCGCGGAGCTGACAGTCCCTGTGCTGACTCCCAAGGATAACGACGTTATCGAAATTTGATAGAGTAGATCTCCTAAGACAAAAAGGACGCATAATTTTGAAATTATGTGTCCTTTTTCTTATAATATCTGTCGCCGCGCGTGAAAATGCAAAATGCAAAATTGGCAGAGAGCCGTACGTTCGGCTGTTTCCAAAATAAATGTCCCTACCTCGTCAGTAGGGGCGCTTCACGAAGCGCCCGAAATATCGGTTACCGCCCTACATTCGTCTGTTACCAAAAAGCACGATTTACAGAAGTCTTCTCCAGCGGAGAAGATGCTGAGGAACGAGGCGGATGAGGAGATATAAGGTTTATATTACTTTCACTCATCCACCGCAAGCGGTCCCCTCGACGTTTGCTTGCAAACTCGACAGTCGCTTTGCGACATGCTCCCTCAAGGGAAGGCTTGGTGTGCTCGCCACCGCGCGTTTGTCTGTTGACGGAACATAAAAATTATATCAAACTTGTAGGGACCGTGCGTCCCTGCAACAAGTTGCCGGCGGTCCTTAAACAAAAGGTAAATATATTGTTTCCGTATATTATCTTTATTTTGGCAATAGACA
>JAFTKL010000014.1 GCA_017453285.1 Clostridia bacterium
CCATTGTTTCTTTCATAATCGAACCTACTTGTTGGATATTTTATTTGTGCTTATATTATAGAATACTATTTGCACAAAAAGAAGCTACTTAAAAACGAGTTCGATTCAACTTTGCGTTGAGTTTATTATAACACATAAATGTGTTTTATGCAAGAATGCCTTGAAACAAATTCAGCCTCGGCAAGGAAACTCCCTGCCGAGGCTTTTAAACTATTCAAAACTATCCTTTAGAACCCGAAGCTGAGGGCTTGGGGGATCTTTTGATCAGTCAAAAAAATATCTTTCGCTGATAGATTCGCAGATTGCAGAGCCTCCAACGTTCTCATTCTCACCCGATCCTGAGCTTGAATCAGACGAAGATGAAGCGAGCCCCACGCTTGAGCCTATAGAGGCGATAGCGTCACAATACTTGTCGTAGAGTGAGTCGGAAAGCTCGTCATCCTCTCCGAGCACGAGCATCGCCGCAAGATAAAGCGATGCCGCAGGAGAGAGTCGCTCGCACAGCGGGAAAGCTGAGTCAAGCGAGATGTAAACGTGGCTGAAGCTCGGCTGTGAGTCAAGCGAGTCGACAACTCTCAGCCTTTTATCTATCTCACAAGCGAGTGAGCAGAAAGCGGCGAGAATGTAGGGCGCACGCTCCTCATAGTCCTCGCAGAGCATCGGATCGTTAAGCTCACCGATGAGCCCGAGCGCGCTCTGATAGATCTGTTTATTGGTGTTGCCCATAGTCTACCTCAGAGAGATCAGGCCGGAATGCAAACGTCGAGGGTTACCATTTCATCGGGGTAAACGACCTTTGCACCGTAGAGGTGAAGACCCTTGATGGCATCTGCGAAGCGCTTCTCGGGGCGGTAAGCCTCGATCTCGGAGAGCTGCTCTGCAAACGCGATAGCTCTGGTAGTTCTCATAAGGCACTTGTACTTTACGTCTCCCATATCGGATGTGGTTCTGACGATGTTGTTGGAAACGAAGATCTTGCAGCCTGCGATAGAGCCGAGATATCCGTTGTCAAGCACTTCGTTGTCGCCAAGAGCAAGCTTTTCTTTGAGGATCACGGAAGCAACCGTAGGGCTGACCTCAAGAACGACTTCGGTAGAGTCGGAAACATTGTTCTCATAGAGGATCTGACGCGCGCTGAGTATGCTGTCAACGAGAGTACCGTCGTAGAGGTCGCTGTGAAATATGCTGTTTGCCGCGCCCTCGTAGAGAGAGTATACGTACTTGTCAGCCTGATCCGCAACTGCGGCAGCTGCGCTCTTCATAGCGGCGTCCATAAGCTTGGGAGTGCACTGAGTCTTCTCAACGTCGTCGATCTGGAAGTTGAAGAACTTTGCCTGATCGATAACAAGCTCGGTTACGGTATCGTCAAGTGCCTGAGGAGCGGACATATCGGTGTCCTTGGTGTAGTCGCTGACAGTGATAGCACCTACACCGCAGATCTTAACGACAGAGCCCTGATTTTTGATCTCGCCCTCGTAGTCTCTGCTGCAGTTTGCAACACCGATGTATTTCTTGTCAAGAGCGGTAAGAAGATTTTCGCTCCAAACGGTAGGAATGAAATTTGTAATTGCCATGATTTTTTATCCTTTCAATTATAAGAATTTTAGTGTTTAAAAATGTCTCTGCAACGCAAAATGCATGCAAGCAGAAACAGAATGAGAATGATCATTTCTGCATCCATTTTTTCATAGATTCCTTGATCTTAGAGTAGTTTGCGTGAACCTCCGCGCGAGACATCCTGCGAACCTCGTCGGGCGTGAAGTATTCAGACGCTGTGTCGGTGCCTGCGGCACCGGGTGAGCGCGAGGCGTTCTTTGCGTTGATAGCGGCGATACGCTTAGCCTCGGCATATTTCTTTTTTTCGTAGAGTGCGTAGGCTGCTGCGAGAGGAGCACCCGCTCTCACACTCTCCCAGACCTCGTCAGGCAGCTCTTCGACCGGAACGTCGGGGAAGAGCACGACGAAGTCGCCGATCTCTGCAAGTATTCTTGCCTCGGTCTGCTTGAGAGCTTCCAGCCTTGCAATCTGCTCCTTGAGCGCGGCTATCTCAGAAAGGAGCGAGTCGACCGTCTCTGCTGCGGCACTCTCAAGCTCGCCGTCTATCTCCTGCTCGACGTTGGGCTCTTCGTCGGGTAAGGGATCATTGTTTGTTTCTGCGTCGATCTCTTCGGAATTTTCTTCCTCTCTTTCTTCGACGCTCTTTTTTTTTACGGGCTCGCTATCCTCAAGTATCACGTCGGTGATACGCTCAAGCTTGTCCGTCGCCTCCTCGGCCACATCCTCGATCGCGTCTTCGATGTTATCAACGATCTCGTCTGCGGCATCGAGAGCATTTTTGATGAGCTTTAACATTAAATTTCCTCACTTTCTTTTGTTTTGGAGTCGTTTTTCTGTGCGAGCAGTTCGAGCAGGCCGTCGCGGTCGATCACAGCTCCAAGCGGCAGACGCTTTACGTATTCGTCCGCGCTGATGTATCCGCCGTCGAGCAGTCTGTCGAGCATATTCTGTACGCTGACAGAGCTGTATCTCGAGAGCTCGGATACCTCAGCTTCCGCGCAGAGCACGTCGTTCTTGATAGCCGAGAACTCGATCTTCTTTGCAGTTAGCTCGCCTTTGGAGTAGCAGGGAAGCAGACGGTCGGAGGGATAGTAGGCGCACATCATATCCGCCCAGATATTTGCGATATCCTCGATAAGACGGTAGTACGCGCTTCTGATCTGCTCGAGAGGTATGCGCGAGGTCTCCTGGAGCGCGAGTATCGCACTCGTGTTGTTTGCCTCGAGGTTGCCGAGTGCGGAATCGGTCGCACCCATAAGCTCCTTGGTGAGCTCTACAGCACTTTCGATTAGCTCCATATAGCCCGACTGCATCTCGCCGACTCCGACCACGCTTACCGAGTCGGCGATATTTCCGCCACCGAACGCCGCAATCGCTTCTCCGACTTCGTTAGACCACTCGGGGATCTTGGATTTGTCGTACACGATCTTGGAGAAGGCGGTGTCGGTCATATGCTTCATAACCATCGCGTACGCACGGTTGATGAACTTCTGGTTCGGGATGAGTGAGCTTATGGGAGACTCACCGTGGAAGCTGTTCTTTCTCGGTATCCAGTTGAGGTAAGCTATAGGATAAAGGCGGCAGTCGGTCTGCCCTCTGCGGATGACACAGTCGCGCGTCGATTTCTCAAACACGACCTTGCCGTCCTCTCGCCAGAATTTGATAATGTAGGTTGCCTTTGCCTCCTCTTCACCCTCAAGCTCGTATCTTGCCATATCTCCCGACTGTATCTCGTGATCGTTGTCGGGGATTATCTTTTTGATCTCATCCTCGCAAAGACCTGCTTCAAGTGCCTCGCGCCTGAGAGCTTGCACCGAAGTTCTTCCTGCAAGGATGATGTACTCCTGCGACTGAATATCAGCGCGGTTTACGTCGGCAGGGAAGATGTTCACGTTGTCGATCAGCTCCGTGATTATATCGCCGTCAAATTCGTGAGGGGTGCGCACCGAGCTGTCCCAATAGCAGTAGACTGCGCCGTCGCCGCTGATCGCCGCATCTGTCAGCAGCTTGAGCATCTTTCGGTCCATTCCGCTCTTGTGCCAGCGATACGCGGCGTTCTGACTCATAACGTCGACACCCTCACGTATGATCTCTGCATCTGACTCGTTCTTCGCGAATGGGAGATTTTCGTCGGTGAAGCGCAAAGAGATCCTCGAGGATGCCACCGAGCAGATCAGGTAGTTCATAACCCTGTGAATGATGTTGAAGACCGGGCGGGGAAGATCCTTGCCCTCGCCGTACTGCCACTGATCTCCGCGGTAGAAGCGTTCGTTCTTTCTGACCGTCTCGTAAAGACCAATGCGCCTCTTGTACTCCTTTCCTTTCTCGTACTGTGCCCACGCCTTGTTCTGAATGTAGTTAGGGTTTTCTTTCATAAATTTTCCTTTCAGTTTGTGTTATCTTGTCTCGATCTCAAGACTGTGAAGCGTTTGTGCATCCTCGCCTCTCATCGAGAGTCGGAATTCAAGCGTTTTGAAACGATGTGAGGGTATTCGTCTTGTGATCACGTCGTGATATCCGAGTCCGATCACCGTGTCCTCAATGACCTCACCGCGATCTGTCGTCAGCGTAAGTGTAAGTTCCGAATTCTGAGTGTCTGCCTTGAGCGTTGCCTGCAAAAGTCTCTTATAGCCTGCGTATCCAAAGTCACAGATGGCAGATACAAGCTCTCCTGCTATTTCACGGCCACTTTCTGCGCCTACACTCAGAAGATCCGAGTGTAGCGAGGGGTCGAAAATATAAAGGCTGTGACCGTCAGAAAATCCTACCTCACCGTCTCCGTCAAAGAAATCAACTGCGCTGATTCCGCCAAATCGAAACCACGCGTCTCGCTTCGGAGAGTAGATCCATACGCAATCCGCATCCGAAAACCATACCTCATCTCGCCTTCTGTGATAGAACACGCGTGCATTCTTATAGAAGGAGTCGCCAAGCATATCCGAGATCGGCTCGGAGATGGAATATGCGTTACATTCGTTGTACTCGTCGGTGTCCGAGGTCCAACGATATATCGCGTGCCTGCCGATACTTACGGGATCGTTGCCTATAAGCGCGACCGCCTGCTCAGACGAGCATCCCGCGCTTGAGTTTACGCTCATAACGGGGAACTCTTCAAGTCCCGTAGTCGTTGAGTCAGCTATCCAGGCGTCTCCGTCGGTCAGTATCAGAAGTCTGTCGAAGTGCCGCGTCACCGCTTTGACGTTATATCTTCCGTCACCTACCGTAAACGAACTGCCTGCAACGAAATAGAGTGGACCTGCACCTGTGTAGCGCGCCTCAGAGGCTGCACAGGACTCTTCATCAACGTAAAGGCTTGAGAAGATCTTGTTTTTTGTTGAACCGTTCCATAAGAACAGACGGCTGCTGTTTATTCCTCCGAACACGCATGCGTTCCTCGAGGAGAGAAGCTCTGCGCGTGCCGCACTCTGCGCTTCATCCTCAGCAAAGGTCACATTTGCCTCAAGCTCGTCACCCGTGGCAAGCCCCGAGATGTTGATGGTGTTGAAGAGTGGATCGAATTCGTAGGATTCCGCGTCTACGAGCTCTCCGTTCTTGTAGAGCGCGTTGATGGTTTCTACGGGATACATAGTCGGAAGATACGCGCTCACACTCTCTCCGACTTTATAGGTAATTCTTGCACGTCTGTGCAGAATATTGAGCGGCTCGTTGATCTGTCCGGGGTAGCCCGTATCCCAATCCTTGCCGAAGAGCGGAACGTAGCCCTTTACCGATATCGCGTAGCTGTCGCGCAGACGGTACATATTGCTGCCGTCTATGAGGTAAAGATAGTCACCGAAGTAGAAAAACTGTGCCTTGCCGCTGCTCTCGGGTATAGAGGTTTTTATCGTTGCAGTGCCCGTAGCAAGATCGAGTCTGTAAATGCCTCTGCCCGCAAGAAAATAACACTCGAAGACGCCGCCGATATATCCGCTCCATATTGCGCGGATCTCTTTGTCCGAGCTGTATATTGCCTTGTACCCCGATCTTTTTTTGAGTGAGCCGTCGGCGCATACTCGAAGATTGATAAGATCGATGATATCGCCATTATGGCTCTCCTTTGCGCCTATCCCACCAAAGCCTTCGTATGAGAGCGAGAGTGAAGAGGACGCTTTTGTTTTCTTTGCCATAGAAATTTCCTTTCATTGATGTCAGCGTGCTCCAACGGGTGATACGAGCGCAACGGGGTATGATAGATAGCTTTGTATCAGTCGTAAAAGGAGCGACGCTGTCTGAATTTGAAGTCGCGCCCGACGTCCTGAATGCCGCTTTTCTCGGCGTCGGTCGCTTGAGAGGCTCTTGCCATTACCGCGTAACGCAGAGCCTCCGGAGCGTGAGTAATTCTGTGCGGCTCGCCCGATGCGTCTTCGGCTCGATTTGTGTCGCAGAGCAGGGCAGGCAGACACTCGATAAGCTCGGCACAATCGGAAGAGATACGGATAAACGGATGCTCGCCGTTCGGTGAGAGATACTCGCGCAACGCTCGCCAGCCTGCCACTCGTCTGTCGTCAGCAGGGCGCATAGGCGGAAGAGTAGCGGCTCGTTGCATTATCTCAAAACCGCTAAGCCCGCTGTCCTGCCGTCTGTTCCACAAGTCAGGTGAGCAGACCGCAAAGCTTACTCTTTCGCCGTGCACAAGCTCCGCTATTCGCCGCGCCGCCGCAGATAGCGTGTGTCCCGATTCGCATATCTCGCGTATCACCCAAAGATTTCCGTCGGCATCCACACCTAAAAGGAGTGCCGCGAGCATATCAAAGCCGTAGTCGAAGGCTACGAATTTGTTAAGCTCTTGTGGAATGAGAGACGGGTGAGTTACGTGAAGCGAGCGGTCGAATTCGGGGAAGAACTGCCCCTCGAAAACGTCCCATCTTCCGTAGAGCCACGCATCACGCAGACGTGGCGGAAGAGACTCGAGCGAACGGACGTATTCGGGGTCTGCCTCTGCAAGAATGGGATTGTCGTAGACCAGCGCGGGAATAAAATTGTATTGCCGCGGATCCTCGCCGCTACGGAAATCGCGGTCTACGAAAAGCCGCTTTACCCAACTGTGCCCGATGCCGCCGGGATTGCAGGTAAGATACATACGCCTAGGAAAATGATTTGAGCCACGCAGACAGGCCTTAAGTATTGAAAATCTGAATTCGCTCAGCTGCGTTGCCTCGTCGATGGCTATAACGTCGTATTCCTGACCTTGATATCTCAGGGCGTCCCGATCTATCGCGCAGTAGCCGAGGGATATCCTGCTTCCGTTTGGGAAGAGGATAGCCTTTTCGGACTCGCTGTAGCTTATCATTCCGTCGTACTCTCGCATAAACGGAATAACGTGATTGCTCTTGAGTTCGGGTAGTGTTCTTCTTACTAAAAGGCAGGAGAGTCCGGGGTAGCGCAGGCACATTCCGACGAGCTTGCGGCGTAGAGCCCATGATTTGCCGCCGCCTCTCGCACCGCCGTAAGCGGTGAAGCGTGCACGCGAAGCGAAGAATTCTTTCTGTCGCTCGGTTGGCACACCGGGGATGTGCAATATTTGCTTTTCTTGCAAGCTACTCACCGTCCTCTATGATATCGTGCTCAAAGGAGATACAGATCTGATCCTTCTGCG
>JAFTKL010000015.1 GCA_017453285.1 Clostridia bacterium
TCTCCATTATCTCCTCAGTAGCGCCGACGCCGACGTCCGACATTATGAGGAGCTCCTCAAGCTCGTCAAGCAGATCCTCGTCCACCTTGACGAACGCCTTGAGCACCTCGTCTATCTGTCCGAAAATTGCGGTTTTAGTTTTAGAAAGACCGGCTTTAAGCTTATCCAAAAATCCCATCCCAGTCTTCTCCTTTCTTCTTCGAAATCTCGCCCACGTCAAGCTCAAGCACCTTCGAGATACCTCTCTCGGGCATCGTAACTCCGTAAAGGCGGTTTGCCGCTTCCATAGTACCGCGGCGGTGTGTGATCATAACGAACTGCGTGTCTCCCGAATATCTCTTGATATACTCCGCAAATCTTGCGACGTTGACCTCGTCAAGCGCCGCCTCGATCTCGTCGAGTATACAGAAGGGCGTGGGATTTACCTGCAGTATCGCAAAGAAGAGTGCGATCGCGATAAACGCCTGCTCTCCACCCGAAAGCTGAACCATATTCTTGATGATCTTTCCGGGAGGTGCCGCCTTGATCTCAATTCCGCTCTCAAGCACGTTGTCGGGATCGGTCAGAGAAAGCTCTGCCGAGCCGCCGCCGAAGAGCTCGGAGAAGGTGCGGTTGAAGTTCTCGTTGATCTTATTGAAGGAGTCGACGAATGCAGTCTTCATCTCGCCCTCAAGTCCCGAAATTACCTCAAGCAGATCCTCTCGCGCTTTGTTGAGGTCGTTGATCTGAGTCAGCATCTCATCGTAACGCTTCTTGATCTCGTTATACTTATTTACAGCGTCAAGGTCCACGTTTCCGAGCACCCTGAGCTTATTTCTGCATTCTATCTGCTTTGCAGCCGCCTCGCCTCTCGTTTCGGGAGTGAGCGAAGGATATCCGAGAGCCACAGCGTCAGCTCTCGTCAGCTCGTGGTCATCCCAGAGCTTAGTCGCAAGCTTGTCCTGCTCGGCGCGCAGATTTGCGAGCCTGTTTTCAAATCTCGTGTACTCCTTGAAGATATTCTCCTTTTGCTGCATCTTCTCGCGCATTCTCGCGTTGACCTCTGCAAGTCTGCGCTCGAACTCGCTCGAGCCCTCCTCGACCTTTGCTCTCTTCTCGTTGAGCTCGCGAAGGATCGCATCCGACTCGGTGTAGAGCTTACGGTTCTCTTCCTGATCAAGTCTGTATTCCTTGATCTTTGATTCAAGCTCGTCTTTCCTTCTGCCCTGAAGCTCGAGTGCCTCGCTAAAGCTATCGAGTCGCGTTGCCGCCTCAGCCGAAAGTCTTTGCTCGGTCTCTATGTCGCTCTTTATCTGGTTGATAAGGATGATAAGCGAGGTGATCTTCGCCTCTGCCTCCTCCTTGGACTCGATAAACCCGTTGCGCTTGACATCCATATCCGAACGCGCCGCGCTTATCTCGCTCGCCTGCTTCTCAAGCTCGCCAAGTCTTATCTCGAGTGCTTTCTTGTCCTCGTCAAACTGCTCTCTTGCGCGCAGTATTGCCGCGTAGTCCTCGCGGAGCTTTTCGGTCAGAGTGAGATTTGCCTCAAGCTTTGCCAAAAGTTGCTCAAGTCTTGCATTCTCCGAGTCGCGCATTACCTTGACAAGTCCGATCTTCTGCTCCGCAGAATCCTTATCGTCCTCAAGCTCGCCTATCTTGTCGAAGGTCTCTTTGATAGTCGCGTCAAGCTTCTTTATTCTTTCACTGAGCTCGTCCGCTTCAGCCGAGAGTCGCTTGATCTCGCCCGCGCGTCCGAGGATATTTGCGTTGGTCTTTACCGAACCGCCCGTGAACGAACCGCCCACGTTGATCTGCTGACCGTCAAGCGTTACCGCCTTGACTCTGTACTTCAGATCCTTCGCCATAGCGGTCGCGTTGTCGATCGTGTCAAATATGAGAGTTCTGCCGAGAAGTCCCGATAGGATATCGGAGAACTTTCCCTCGCTCTCGACAAGCTCATCGGCAACCGCGATATATCCCGCGTATCCCGATGCCTCGCGCATCTCCTGAGTCGCGCTCTGCGGTCTCATGGAAGTGAGTGGGAAGAAAGTCGCTCTTCCTGCCTCTGCCTTTTTGAGTGCGAACATAGCCGCCTTTGCAACGCTCTCGTCCTCGACAACGATATGCTGAAGGTTAGGACCGAGCGCGGTCTCGATGGCGGTTATGTATTTCTGTTCAACGCTGATGAGCTTGGAGAGAGGTCCGTAGATCCTGCCCGCTTTATTGCCGTATTTATCGGTAATTCCGCCCTCAGCGTATTTTTTCATTACAAATCTTACCGCGCCCGAGTAGCCCTCAAGCTGCTCCTCCATCGCGCGATAGGTTTCTATTCTCTGATTTACAGAATCGCGGCGAAGCGCGAGAGAATTTCTCGACTCGCTCTCCTCGTCCTTTTTAGCGTAAAGCGTATCAAGCTCGCTATCTATCTTCTCCAGCGCGCCCGAGGTCTCTGAAGTGATCGCATCGTACTCTGCGACCGTCGCCTCAATTCGCTCACACTGCGCGCGCATATCTGCCGAGGACTTCTCGTAATTCTCGATCTCCTCAAGCATCGCGCTGTTTCTGTCTGTCTCGCCCTCGCGCGAGCTGTCGATAAAGGAAATTCTCGCCTTTGCGTCGGCGATCTCGGAGTCAAGCGCGCGCACGTCGTCAAGCGCGCGTGCGATGTCAAATCCGAGCGCGGCAGCCTTCTCGGCGTATCCGTTCTTTTCTTTCTCGGCATTCTCCTGCTCCGCACCCTTCACCTCAAGGTCTTTCTTGAGCGACTCGATTTTCTCCTGTCTTGCGCGTTCTGCTATATGCTCGTTTTCTATCGAGCGTCTGGTCGACTCGCACGCGCCCTCTGTCGCCGCGATCATTTCCTTTGCGTGCTCGATATTCGTTCCTATGACCGAATACTCGCTGTCAAGTCTGTGATTCACCTCGGTCTGACTGCGGATCTGTGCAAGCAGGCTCTCGGACTCTGCTTTGTTCGACTGCGAGATCTCGAAAAGTCTGTCGTTCTGCTGCTCGAGCGATTTGATCGCCTCGTCGGCGATGTTGAGCTCGAACTCGGACTCCTTGAACTTCTCCTCGCAAGCGCCAAGGTCTGCGCGGAGCTTCTCGGTGTCGTAAAGCCAAAGCTGAACGTCGACTCTCTTCTTGGTCTCAAGCAGGTCAATTGCCTTCTTTGCCTTCTCTGCTTCCTTCTCAAGAGGAACTACCTGTGCCTCGACCTCCAAAAATACGTCGTTTATACGCGTGAGGTTGTCGTCAGCAGCGGCGAGCTTTCTCTCGCTCTCACTCTTCTTGTGGCGATATTTTGCGATACCCGAGGCGTCCTCAAAAATGCTTCTTCTTTCGTCGCTCTTACGCGAGATAATGTCCGCAATTCTACCCTGACCGATGATCGAATATCCGTCACGTCCGACACCCGTGTTCATAAACATCTCGTAGATGTCACGAAGACGGACGGCGCGGCGGTTTATGTAATACTCACTCTCACCCGAGCGGTAATAACGTCTTGTGACGGTGACCTCGTCGTAGGGTGAGTCAAGTCTGCCTATCATTCCGGAGTTATCAAAGGTGACAGATACCTCGGCATATCCCATAGGTCTGCGGCTATCAGCACCGCCGAATATGATGTCCTCCATCTTAGTTCCGCGGATGCTCTTTGAGGAGACCTCACCAAGCACCCAACGCATCGCGTCCGATATATTCGATTTTCCGCTTCCGTTAGGTCCGACTATGACGGTAGCTCCGCCCTCAAAGGTCAGCTTTGTCTTATCGGGGAAGGATTTAAAGCCTTGAAGCTCAAGAGATTTAAGATACACTTGCGTTCTCCTTAGAATGTATTTTGTCGCCGTCTGAATTAATATACTCTATTATTATATTATAACCTATTATTTCGTTTTTTTCAAGCACTTTTAGCCATTCAAGCCCATATTTTTCGCAAATTTTTGCTTTGTTGAGCTTTTTTTGACCTACCGCCTTCGAAACCGAGCCGCGCGAGACGAATACCGTGACTCCGCCGCCCCTCACACCGAGTCTGTCCAGCTCGGTGCATATGCGATCAAGATAAAGTGCGCTCATCGCCATCTCGCCGATCGCGACGTGATTTGCGCCTGCGATAGCCTTTGACGCGTCGCTGAGATTTTCTGATGCGCAGAGCCCCACACGTATGCACGGCACTCCCGCGCGGTCAAATACGTCAAGCACGCGCGCCGTTCTCGCGACCGCATCCTCAAGTCCGAGCGGCTCGTAGCGACCGCTTCTCATCATCTCGGCAAGCGCTGTCTCGGCAAAGACCACCGTGGGATAGACTCTCGCACCGTCCGCGCCGAGCCTGCATATTGCCCTCGCGGTCTCGATCTCGCTCTTAGGAGTCGAGTTCGGAAGTCCTATCATCATCTGCCCGATAAGCTCAAAGCCTGCGTCCTTTATCTGTCTGCAGGCGCGCTCGGCGCACTCTACGCTATGCCCTCTTCTTGAAGCTACAAGCACGCTCTCATCAAGGCTCTGCAATCCGAGCTCGACCGTGCGTACCGAGTAGTGCGAAAGAATGTCAAGTATCTCTCGATCAATATAATCGGGGCGCGTCGAGAGTCTGATGCTCTCCACTCTGCCCTTCTGCACGTAGCTCTCGGCAAGCTCAAGCAGCGAGACCATAAGCTCGCGCTCAATTCCCGTAAACGAGCCGCCGAAGAACGCGATCTCGGTCGGAGTGTCCTCGGATACCGTCGAAAGCGCCTCTTCGATCTCGCGCTCTGCCCTCTCAAGCTCAAATCCGCCGTGTCCCGAGATGGTGTGCTGATTACAAAAAACGCAGTTGTTGGGGCAACCCATATGTGGTATGAATATCGGAATATTTACGTGTCGCTTACCCATTCTGTGCCCCCTTAAAACAAATATTCGGGATGAAATATCACCCCGAATATTGTATCATATTCCTGCCGTAATGTCAAGAATTTCTATCCACTTTGGCAGATTTTGCGCCCTGATTTGCGTCATTGTTCAACGATATTCACGTCTCTGAACATAAACTCGTTGGAAGAGACCGAATATCCCTTTCCCGACGTTATCTCAAGCCCATTTATGAAGACGTTTTTGGTAACGTAATAAGGATATCCGTTCTTCTCGACCTCAGCTTCATACGCCTCGTTGACTCTCTCGGGAGTTATATTGTGGAAGAGGTATACACCCTTATAATTCTCACCGCAGTTTTTGTCATCAATCGTCAGCCCGTCTATATATACGTTTTCGGGCATATAGCAATCGTAGCCGAATTCGTGGTATCCCGAGAATTTTCCGTAGATCATCGAGCAGCTGCTGCTAAGCATATTTCCCTGGCTCGGGATCCACGTGCAATTTCTGATAATTGCGTCTCCCTTCCAGGTAGAACCGTAATCGGATCTGAGGTTGATAAGGTAACTGCCGTAAAGAGTCGTGTCCTCTACAAGCAGAGTTCCCATTCCGATAGCGTTCAGGCACTGATGTCCGAGGGTGGAATTCTTGATCGTGACATTGTACACTCCCTGATGCGCATCAAATCTACTGAAGCTGCATCCGTCGAGAGTTATATTCTTGCAGAAATTCGTTCCCATAACTCCCCAGCACGAAGTATCGAGAATATCGTTGTGCTGGATGCAATCCTCAAATCTGAGATTGACCGTATTTGCCGCGCATATATCGTACGTTCCCGCATACGTCACCCGCATTCGTCCCGTAAACACGCAATTTTTCACTGTTACGTTTGCGCAGGTTTCTACGTTGATAAATCCGCCGTAGGATGCGGCATTTTTGCTCTCGCCCTCAACGTAATGCTCAAGTCCGTCAACTACCACGTTGGAGCGGCTTATCAATATTCCTCTTTTACAGTACAGTACGCCCGTAGTATCGATGCGATTTGAGATCGTCGTAAAATGTCCGCCCGTTATGAAAAGAGGCTCACTGTCCACCGCAATTATTTTCTTCTCGGTAAACTGATCGTAATCCCACATTATCGGAGCATTGGGATCAATATTTCCGTCGGCATCGACTAAAATAATGTCGCTCTTTGCCGTTCCGTCGTTCGCGTTTGCACCCTCGCGGATGTACTGCTTGACGTTTGCATCGCGAAGTATCAGCAATATAGTCTCGCCCGGAGCGACACCTATATTACTGCATCCTGCCTTTATGCTCGTCAGAGACGAAAGATCGACCGACGGAGCTTTCGCACTCGGCTCGACCTTAAAAACGTTAGCGTTTCTTTCCGGCGAGTCTGCTTTGAGCGCGGTATCGTCAATTATAAATCTCGCGCCGCGCCAATCGGTATCGGTCTTTATTATCGCAGGCTGCTGGATGTTTAACATATAGTAAACGGCATTTTCATCCGCCTTTACCGAAAGAGTCTTCGAGTTAGCGTAGGTATGTGCCGCGGAGATCGCATACGTATCGTCGCTGACACCGTTGCCCGCCGCGCCGAATTCGCTGTAAAGCAGGAAGCCTGACACGTCCTCATCGACATATTTGCCCGCGGGCAGATCAAGAGAGGTCTGCTCCACGCCTCTGATCTTCTGATTAAAGAAAAGCGCAAAGGCTCTTATAGCTTCTCTGTCGGTCGGCGCTTTTATTACGATCTTGCCGTCCTCGAGTATCTCCAAGGTAGAGTTCACACCGTCGCCTTTCTCTATACTTATACAAAAAGGCTTGCTCTCGTCGTTCGATGGGATATTAATACCAAGAGTTTTTCTCATCATCGTTGAGATCTTTTTGCCGACCGAGGCAAAGGAGTTTTCATCACTCAGAGTATAATCGTAAATGCTGTTTCCCGCAAAGCTGATATTCTCAAGCAGAGTCGTCTGAGCGTGTACTATCTCAAGTGCACTGTCAAGCGTCACGCTTTCGCTCGGAGTGTAATTCTCTGCTCCGTGAGAATATCCGAAAAGCTTTTCCAAAAGTACAGACATAGCGATCCTCAACCTCTCGTCACTGTTCGCACCGATATATATCCTTTTTCCTTCGGAAATGATATAATAACCGTACTCGCCCAAGTCTTTTTTGATATCATAATCGAACTCTCTGTTAGTCTCGTTGATGATTATTTCATAGTCGGTGGCATCCTTGAAATCGCTGCAATTTCGCGCTGACATTCCGCATACCTTAAGAGACTTGCAAAACTCCTCAGCAATCTCTTTTACCCCGTCTTTTTCATATCTGCTGACCACGACGTAATAAGTCGGCGCACCCTCTCCGACGAGCATCAGTGGCTCAAATACGCTCTCACTCTTGCCTGTAGCGTCTGTCGCGCCAAGGCTTTCCGACGCATCCAAAGTCTCGCCATTATTGCCGTTTTTACACGCAGGGAACGCAAGGATAAAGCATAGTGCCATCAATAATGCCAAAATCTTTTTGATCATACGCACACCCTTTTCTTTCTGTAATATCACTTTCTTGAATATTTGGTTCCCGCTCGCATATCATCGCCGAGAAGCTCGGAGACCGTGACGAGCTGATAGCCCTCTTCGTGAAGACGCTCGATGATAATTTTTGCCGCCTCGTAGGTATTTTCATAGATGTCGTGCATAAGGATTATGTCGCCCGATTTGACCTGCGACATTACGTTCTCAACTATCGTGTTTATGTTCTGCTCGGCGAGCTCGCCGTTCTCTCCTCTGCCCTTGTACTTCCAGTCCTCAGAGTCAACGCTCCACATAATGACCGAGTACGGACAGCTCGCAACACGCTCGTCGGTTATGTTGCCGCCGATAGGTCGCATAAGCCGCACGCTTGCGTCCTTCGCAACGTCCTTGATAGCGTTGTACGTATTCGAAAGCTCGCGCTCGTAGCGATCCTGCTCGCAGTTGTGGTAATATACCGCGTGGGTGTAGCCGTGAATAGCGATCTCGTTGCCGTGATCGTGCGCGTACTTGAGCGCATCCGCGCCGTCATAAGCAGTGCCGTCAACGCGGTTGCCAACGACGAAGAAGGTGGCTCTGTATCCGTATTTTGCAAGCTCGTCGACTATCGCCTTGGTACGCACGTTGTGAGGTCCGTCGTCGAAGGTCAGCGCGACTCTCTTCTCCCCCGAGCTGTTTCCGTTCGAGTTACCCTGGTTCGAATTATTATTCGCATTTGACGTAGGTCTTGTGACGGGAGAGGATGAGTTTTTGTAGTTCTTTCGCGTTGAAAGCTCCTCGTACTCGCCTATCTCACAACCGCAAAGAGAGGTGAGCGCAAGCGCGCTGAGTATAAAAAGCGCACAAATGCGCAAAAAAAGTCTTGTTCTATGCATATATATACGACCTCATAAGAGTAAAATTTCCGTATATTCATTATAGCATATAACAAGACCTTTTTCAAGATATTACGACATTTTTTGCGCCACAAATTTGTGAAGGTTCAGCGGCAAAAACGCGCTTTGATCTTCTCGGCAGAGCCGCGAAGATGAACGAGCGGAAATTCGTTCTCGTGCGGCACGAATTCCATTCCGAGATACTGCATAATTCCCTGCGAGTTAAAGTTGTTCTTCAGCGCGTATGCCTCGACCGTCGCGATCTCGCACGGCAGAACACTTATAAAATGCTTGCAGAGCATATAAAATGCGCGCGTGCGCTGAAATTTCTTCTTTAGCTGAAGCTCCTCGACCATCAACAGCTCGCCGCGCGTGTAGTACATAATAAATCCCGCAAGCTCGCCATCATAATAGCAAAGTATCACCTTGCGCGGCTCTTTATCGAGCGCGGGTGACACCTCGGAGAGCCACTCGTCGCGCTGAGAGTCATAGCTCTTCTCGCTCGGCACAAGCTCGATCGTGTTGTTGTAGAATATGTCGAAAAGGAGGGGGAGAAAGCTGCTTTTTTCACTTTTGTTAAGTTCAATAAATTCGATCATACGGGCCCCTTTGACCTATAAAAGCAAGGGATCTCTGAGCGAAATCCCTTGCCGTGTAGGATATTTTAGTCTTTGACAACGATCTTTTCGACAAGCTCTGCAATTTTATCGGTAACGTAACCGAGAGCTGCAAACTTGTCTTGTGTTTCCATATCGGACTCATTTATCATTGCCATATTGTGATCAAATGCCGATTTCACCAAATCAACCTTTGACTCGTTTTGAATATCGTCGTACATTCTTTCATACATTTCCATCATTTTGCGAAGTGTCAATTCTCTCGTTTTAAAGATGTCACAAACTCCGGAGATCTGCTCACGGGAAGCGTCTATGTTTTCGCTCTCGAAGGCTGAAAGCGCATCTCCGAGGCGGTGCAAGGACGTCTGGCTGTTCTCAGTAAGCTCCTTCTGCAATATGGTAAGCTGCACGAATATTTCTTTTGCGGTCAATTTATTTTCTTCCATTTTTTCTTCCTCCAAAATTTTATCCGGAGGGCACGCAAGGCATATTTTGTTTTCACCTACGAAGCGTGCCCTGCCGTTCTTTACAAGACCTTTTGCCCGTTTTGGGTAGGTCTCTTCATATTCATTCCCTTGCTCATCAACAACAATTACGTTTTTTTCGATGGGTGTCGCCCCCTTTGTTTTGATTTGCTTTCTTGCTAATGTCGTTTTTTGTTATGGGTACCGTCCCCGATCAGCAAGTTTATTATAACATATGTGATATAATATTGCAATACTTATTATTAAATAATTTTTGTTGATATCGCAGAGCAACTGATTTTTATAATATAAATATAATAAAACAAAAAGCTTTTCGACCAAAGGGGAGAAAAGCTACCGAAATTATTCATTAGCGAAGCGACTTCGAACCCCTGCTTGCGCCGAAATTACATATTGATCGTTGTGCGGCGGCAGCGCAAGCTCCGCAACGGCTGCTTTGGCAGCTCGTTGCTGGGTTCGAATGTATGTTTCATCGATAAAATGACAACACCCAACGCTTTGCGTTGGGTGTTGTCATTTTATGGGGTGAGATATGGGATTCGAACCCACGGCCTTCAGGGCCACAACCTGACGCGCTAACCAACTGCGCTAATCCCACCATTTATGGCGTGCCTTGAGGGACTCGAACCCCCGACCTACTGCTTAGAAGGCAGTTGCTCTATCCAGCTGAGCTAAAGGCACAAACTTGACAAATGGCGCAAAACTGCGCCATTTGTATGGAGCGAGTGATGGGAATCGAACCCACGCGACCAGCTTGGAAGGCTGGAATTCTACCATTGAACTACACTCGCGTTATTACGGTCTTTTCGAACCGCTCTAATATAATACCACAAAGTTTTTGTTTTGTCAATACTTATTTTCAAAATTTTTTAAATAATTAATCGAAAAAATCCATTGTAAAAGACTTCGCGTTATGTTATAATGTCATTAACGACAAAAAAAGGAGACTTTCCCTATGAAACTTAAATTTGACGTTCAAGGCAGAGCGCAGGCTGATCCCTATATTTTCGAGGACGCTGGCAAGCTCTATCTCTACGTGACCGCAAGAGACGGCGTTGAAGCCTATTCCGCCGATTCGCTTCTCGACGTATGGCACTACGAGGGCATCATCGGTTCGCTCGGCGAGGGCGAATACGGCTATTGGGCTCCCTCGGTCATAAAGTACGAGGGCAAATACTACGTATACACCTCGTTTGTAAAGGGCGCTCAGGGCGACAAAAAAGAAGAATTCGAATATATGTACGTGGCGTCGGCTGACTCCCCTCTCGGTCCGTTCGTCAATTGGAAAAAGCTCTACGACTATTTCTCGATCGACTCGCATATCGTGCAGACTGATGCGGGACTTTTCCTCTGGTCTGCGATGGATAATCACGCCACGAATACCCCCGGCACTCGCATATTTATCGACCGTATGCTCGATCCCTACACTCCCGAGGGCAATCCGCGCGAGATGCTGACTCCCGACTTCAAGGAAGAGATGTTCCGCGCAAACCGCTACGGCGACGGCAGAGATTACTACACTCTTGAGGGCGCGTTCTGGTTCAAGGAGGGTGAGTGGCAGTACGTGATGTACAGCGGCGGTTGCTTTGAAAACGACACCTACCACGTCGGCTACGCGGTTGCAAAGACCGACGAGGCAGATCTGTGCAAGATAGATTTCAAAAAGGTCACGGACGGCGAGCATTTCAACCCCGTTCTCATCAAGAACGAGTACGAGGAAGGCACGGGACACCACAGCGTGATCAAGCTTGACGGTCAGTACTATGCGATCTACCACGCGCGCGACTACGGCGACAAGGGCTTTAACAATCCCCGCACCGCTCGTATCTGCAAGCTCCACGTCGCAGACGGCGTGATCACCGCCGAGAGATACGAGGATCATCTTTGATAAACAAAAACGCTTTTGCCGCGGCAAAAGCGTTTTTTTGTTTACTGAACTTTCTTTTTGAAATTCACGTTGAGCACGACGATCGCGGCGCAGACGCAGACGATGCCGATCACGCCGAAGACGTCCATTTTCTGTCCGAGCACGGCAGTGCCGAAGACGCACGCCATAAGCGGCTCGCTGAAAGCGAGTATCGACGCGATATCGGGCTTGATCCCCTCAATTCCTTTCGAGTAAAGGAAGAACGGAATGACGGCTGTGCAGACCGCGAGCAAAAGGTACATAATCAGCGTCAGCGGAAGATTTTCGACCTCGAGCGTGAATTTCACGATCTCCCACGGCTTCGAGATCACAAGCGCGCCAAGTGCCGCAAAGAGAAAGCTGAGCGCGGTAAAGGTGAGCGTATCCTTGTTCTCCTTCATAAAGAGCGAGGTGAAAATGCCGTAGAGCGAATATGTAAATCCCGACATAAGTCCGAGGAAGATGCCGAGCGCGCTTATCTTTGATCCCGACGCTATTCCCGAGACCAGCGCGCAGCCCACGATCGCGATGATAAAGGCGATGATCTTCTGCGCGTTCATCTTTTCCTTGAAGAAAAAGAGCGACATTATCATAACGAACAGCGGCGCGGTATAAAGCAATATGACCGCGACAGCCGCCGAGGTCTCTACCATACAGCTATAGTAGAACATACCCATCGCAAGCACCGAGCCGATACCCGACACCACGCACAGAAGCCAGGATCTTCCCGATATCTTATAGAGTGAAAATCCCTTGCCCTTGATGATCAGCCACAAATTCAGCACGATCGCTGCGAAAACTATTCTGATCGCGGTGATCTGCACCGAAGTGGCGGGCGTGTGCGTCTTAAGATAATCTACGAAAAGGCAGGAGCTTCCCCAGAAGACACCCGACAGAATTACTATAAAAACGTATATCTTATTTTTCATTTGTTTCCCTCTTTTTTTAATGCAAGCATCATTTTAACACTTGAGGGAGATTTTGTCAATACGTTTTCAATAAAATACATTATTATGCAGAAAATAACCGTTACTTTCTATAGTTAAACCATCTTGCTCAAAATTTTATGATGGCTCGTAGGGACCGGCGTCCTCGACGGTCCAATATCGTAAATTCAGCATTATATATATTGTATCAGCAAGGATACCTCTCTAAAAATATATCTGTATTTTTGTTTTAGGACCGTCGAGGACGCCGGTCCCTACAAGTGTTTTTTCGCGTCTCTTCCCTCTGTTCTCTTATAGCCTAACATATAGCGCGTTTATATCCTTGTTTTTAGGCACAAAAAAGTTGCGCGGCAAGCCGCGCAACTGAATTTTTATTTGATTATTTTGCCTCAAAGCTTCCGCTCTGGTTGCCGATCTTTACGTTGTAGGTCTGACCCTTGACGATCTCGGGAGAGCTTACGACTACGACCTCGAAGTCGAGTGCGATCTTCTCGTAGATGACCGTCTTGCCGTCAGTATCGGTAACTGTGACCTCGGTGCCTGCCGCCTGCGCGCCTGCGTTGATGCTGAGCACGCCCTGACCCTCGGAAGTCGGGAGGCTGGGAAGATGAGAGGAGCCTGCCGCAACAAACATACCGCCGCTGATAGTTCCGCTTACGTTATAGTCGAACGCCGCGTGACCGTCCTTTGCGGATACGCTGATAACGACGAGTCCGCCGCTCATTTCAAATACTCCCTTGACGTCAAATCCGTCGCCGCCGTCTGCGGTAACGAATATCTCGCCTGCGGTGATCTTGAGAGATCCCTCTGTTGCGGATACCTCGCCGCTTCCGTCAGCTCCGCCTGCCGCGTTGATAGCGTCATCCTTGGAGTTGAGGGTGTGCTTACCGCCTCTGATCTCAACGTGCGCCGCCTCGTAGCACTCGTAGCTTTCATTTATGGTAACGTCAGCCTTAACTGCGTAAATGCTGTCGTTTGCGTTGAGCGCGTCGTCGCCTGCCTTGATCTCAAGGCTTCCCTTTGCGAGAATGATCGAACCGTTTACGTTGATCGCGTCATCGGGAGTCTCGATCTTGATCGTTCCGTCAGCAACGAGCAGATTGCCGTCAGCCTTGATACCTCTTGCGCTGGGAGCGGTCGCTGCGCTAAGATCTGCGCCTACGCCCGCAGCGATCTCAAACTTACCTGCATCGATCTGAACGTCAGAGGTTGCGCTGATCGCATCGCCGCCTGCCGAGAGATTATAGGTACCGTCGCAGATGATAACGTATCCGCGGGTGCTGTCCTCGGGGTTCTCTGCGCGGATAGCGTCCTTACCTGCCTTGACGGTAACGGTCGCCTGAGTAATTCTTACGCTGTCGTTAGCGTCGAGTGCGTGACCGGATGCCGTTACGTTATACTTACCGCCTGCGATCACGAGGTCGTCCTTACCGACGATTCCGTGGCCTGCGGGCGACTCTACGGTGAGAGAGCCTGTGCCGTTAAATGTGATGTCCTGCTTTGAGAAGATAGGAGCATCGACGTTGTTATCGTCGGTCTGCTCGAACTTTCCGCCGTTCTTAACGGTATTGTTAGTGCCTGCCGCGAGGGTAATGAACACCTTATTTGCATTCTTTACGTAGATAGCCGCATGGGTAGCGGAAGTAAGATTTGCGTTATCGAGAACTATCTGGATCTTTGCGGTATCGTCCGCGTCAATAATGATAGTGCCGTCGTTGAGTGTTCCGCGAACGATATACACGCCCTCTTTGCTGATAAGAGCCTTGCTTCCGCTGACGCCTACTGCGTTCGAGGATGCGCTGATCTCACCGCCGTTGCACTTAATGATAGCACACTTGCTCTCGTCATACGTACCTGCCAGGTCTCTCTCGGTGAACATATCCGCAAAGTTTCTTGCAAATCCGGTGTCAATGCCGTCCATCGTGGGATCTCCCGCGAAGTCAAGTGCAGGTCTCTTTGTGGGAGTACCGTTCGGGTCCTTGGGGACTTCAATTACGTTGCCGTCCTTGTCGGTCTCGGTGGCGATCGGGTCGCCGTTTGCGTCGGTAGCCTCGGGAGTCTCGGAGCCGCCACATGCCGAAAGCATCAAAAGTGCTGCGAGGCAGAGGCAAAGCAGGGATAAAAATCTCTTCTTAAATACCATATTTCCTCCTTAGAGCTGATTGTCAGACGAAGCCTGTGTGGAAACGCTGATCTCAAGATTGCCGTTTCTCTCGCGGATACGGTCGATAAACTCGTGCTCCT
The DNA here is from genome assembly GCA_017453285.1 of Clostridia bacterium. Taxonomy (GTDB): domain Bacteria; phylum Bacillota; class Clostridia; order Oscillospirales; family CAG-272; genus HGM12713. The sequence goes on from JAFTKL010000015.1 coordinate 14,433, forward strand.
TTGCGGGATCCTTAAGAGAAATCACGTATGTAAGTCTGAACATACTACCCATATTGGTGGTCTTTACCTGAACGAGCTCGTAGCTGTTGGTATATTCCTTGAACATCTCGTCGAACACGCCGGTGTAGTCGAGGTCCTCGGGAACTGTGATGCGTATGCTCTTATACTTTGCCGCGTTCTTCTTGCAGCCCATACCGAGCATACTGTAGATAATGAACGCGAGGCACATAATGATTGCGAAAAGGAATGCGAACGCGATATATCCCATACCTGCGATAAGTCCTGCGCCCATAGCCAAGAAGAGCATTACGATCTCTTTTGCGCTGCCGGGAACCGAACGGAAACGAACGAGGCTGAACGCACCTGCAACTGCAACGCCCGTACCGACGTTACCGTTTACCATCATAATTACTACACAAACTACTGCGGGCAGAGTTGCAAGAGTAATAACGAAGCTCTTTGTGTATCTGGAACGGAACATATAAGAGAGTGCCATAATAAGACCGATAACAAGTGCTGCACCAAGGCAGAAAAGGAAGTCGGTAAGACTTATTACCGCTGTAAACTCTGTATCAAAAAGTCCCTTGAAAATATCGTTGAAGTTAGACATAGGTGTAGATCTCCTTAGCTTTAGAATTTAGATTGGGAAAAATTAGCGTTCGGTACGCAGTACCGTATTTGGAAAACGAGGCTCGCGAGATACCGAGCTCAGTCAGCACGTGTGACATCCACAGCGGCATTCCGCCCGAGCACTTTATCTCCATAAGCACCTTGCAGTCCTCAAGCAACTTATCGCCATACGGCTCGGAGCAAAGCGAGAGATCGTTTTGCCTACAAAGTATGTTGTCGTCGAAGGTAACTCTGAAGTCTCCGCCGTTCTTCTCAAAGTACGCTTCCCTTTCGTACGAAAGGTAAACCGCAGGGCGAAGTTTTCCGTAGAAATCACAGAAATAATTTATCTCCCTGATTATCTGCGTATCTTTCGGGGCAGTCTCACGATCGCATATCCACGCCATCGCCTCACGCTCTGTCATAGACACCCTTCGCTTATAGACTACCTTTTTGTATTTCTTTTTCAGCTCCACGAAGACTGTGCTGTTCTCATCAGCAAGCTGGTAGCTTCGTATTCTGAGCTTTTCCTTATAGACAGGCTTTTCTATCGAGCGACGTATCAGACGGTAATTATCGGTATCAAAATAGATATTTCTGATAGTGGTGCGCCCGTATTTATCAAGAGCCATATAAGGCTCCATAGCCTCAACTATTCTTTTTTTCTGTTCGAGCGTGAGCATATACTTCAGCTCGTACCTCTTAAAGACTGTTTGGTATGCCACGGTTTCCTCCGGAATATTACTGTATATGTTATACAACACATAGTTAAAAGCAAACTAAAGAAATGACGCTTTTTATTTTTTTACAATAATTTAAAATTAGCTGTTTTTCTTTAGTTAAATTTAATGAGAGGTTGTTATAATAATTTTGTCAGTGCGATCTCTATTAAAAAAACAGTCACTAAAACACACATTACTATCGCACGTTCAGGAGGAAAAATATGAGAATTCTTGTCGCTGAAGATGAGATAGCACTTGCGAGTGCACTTAAAAAAATTTTTGAAAAAAGCAACTATTCTGCCGACGTTGTACACAACGGTGTTGACGCTATTGAGTACATAAAGTCGGGAAATTACGATGCGGTTATCCTTGACCTTATGATGCCCGAGCTTGACGGCATGGAAGTCATCAAGCGAGTTCGTGCGGCCAAAAACGATATTCCGATACTCGTTCTTTCGGCTAAGACCGAAATTGATGATATCGTCCTCGGTCTTGACAGCGGAGCAAACGACTATATGCCCAAGCCCTTTGATGCACGCGAGCTTGTTGCAAGAGTGCGCGCGATGACCAGAGTACAGACCTCGACAAACGACTCAAAGCTTTGCTTTGGCAACGTAACCCTCGACAGAGCTACGTATAAGCTTTCTACCGAGAACGGAAGCATCCGCCTTGCAAACAAGGAATTTCAGATTATGGAGATGCTTCTCAAAAATCCCGGACACGTTATCACTTCCGATCGCCTTATGGAGCGCATCTGGGGTCTTGACGGACTCACCGAGATGAACGTTATCTGGGTATACATCTCCTACCTGCGCAGAAAGCTTCTGACGCTCGGCGCAGACATCACCATCAAGTCCATCAGAAACTCGGGTTACACGGTTGAGATGGCTGAAGAGGATAATGTTTAAAAGGTTGAAGAGCAGGTTCATTCTACTCTCGATGGTTTTACTGTTTTTATTGCTGTTTACCGTCATCTGTGGGATGAATCTGCTCAACTATTATTCAGTAGTCGGCAGAGCGGACTATCTGCTGTCGGTCATCGACGAAAACGGCGGTGGATTTCCCGAGGTCTTCCCCGACCCGAACGGCAAAGGGCCTATGCTCTCGCCCGAGATCCCCTACGAGTCGCGATTTTTCACGGTCTCGGTGGACGCAAACGGCGAAATAACCTCTGTTGATACAAGCAAGATAGTAATTATTCACGACGATGACGTAGAAGGCTACGTAAACCGCGCACTTGAAAAAAAGGGCTCGCGCGGATTTATCGGAATTTTCAGATATTACGTGACCGAGGATGAGTCGGGCTGCAGAGTCTCGTTTCTCGACTGTGGCAGAAAGCTTGAGGCGATATTCACCTTCGCGTTCTGGAGTCTTACGATGTCCTTCCTCGGTTACGTCGCGGCATCGATCGTTCTTATAACTGTCGCGCACAGAATAATGCGTCCCGTTGCGCAAAGCTATGAAAAGCAAAAGAGATTTATCACCGACGCAGGTCACGAGTTAAAAACTCCTCTTGCCATCATACGCGCAAACGCAGACCTGCTTGATATGGAATTCGGTGAAAACGAGTCTATAGAGGAGATCCGCAGACAGACCGTTCAGATGTCGGAGCTTACCGCCGATCTCGTATTTCTTGCAAGAATGGAGGAAAGCGGTCAAAACTACCTCGCTATGACGAATTTCGGGCTCTCCGAGATCATTGAGGACTGCGCCTACGGTTTTGAACGTCTCGCCGCGGCAAGCGACAAAACTCTCACGATAGACGTACAGGCGGAGCTCTTGGTAAACGGCAACGCAAAGGCGTTGCGTCAGCTCTGCTCCATCCTGCTTGACAACGCGATAAAGTATTCACCGTTGGGAAGCACTGTCAGCGTCTCGCTTGCAAAAAAGGGACGGCAAGCCGTGCTCACGGTCGAAAATACGACGGCAAATATCATTTCACCGAAGGATCTTGAATTTCTGTTTGACCGTTTCTACCGCACGGATTCCTCGCGGAATTCAAAGACGGGCGGAAACGGCATCGGGCTCTCGATCGCAAAGAGCGTTGTCGAGGCTCACGGCGGAAAGATAATCGCGTCGCTCCCTGCAGAAGATCATCTGCAGATAACTGCGAGCATCCCTCTCGCAAAATCAAAATAATACACGGAGGCACCCTCGGGTGCTTCCTTTTTTATTCCTCTGTTTTATCCTCGGGAGCTTCTTCGATTGCATCCTCGGTAGTTTCTTCGGTAGCTTCCTCAGTAGCTTCCTCAGTAATTTCCTCGGTTGCTTCTTCTGCGGGCTGATCTGCTACAGGCGCGTCAGCGGCACTGTTTTCTGCAGGAGCGGCAGACTCAAACACGAAGAGGGCCTCGTCGGGAAGTGACTTCATTTTGTAGAACGCAACTATACCCGAGATAAGCGAGTAAAGTACCCACGCGTGAAAAACGATGTCGAGAAGCATTTCGACCATCAAGCCGTTAGAGAGCAAATATAAGGTATCGAGCACGAAAAGCACGAGAGCGGCGATCATCCAACCGACCTTTTTCTTGGAAAGAAGCCAGCAGAGCGAGAAAACGGCGATAATGATAACGCCGATGACAAGCACTACGGTAAAGACGGCGGATGGCAGGAATTCGGTCATGACAGGCTCGCCCGTGATCTCGGCAAGTTCAACGTAGAATTCCTCAGGGTACATTCCGCAGAGCAATCTCGCTCCGGTGATCATAAAGTACGGGACGGAGATCGAGAAAGGAAAATAAAAGTTTGCATCTATTGCAAGCAATACTATATTAGCGAGCGACAGAATAACAACGAGAAGAAGGTTACCGCGGGCGACGTTGTATTTACTTTCATACTTCATTCTGTCGGGGAGCTGCTGTCTTTGCATATTAAAAGCCATGATTTTGTCTCCTATGTCAAATTTGTCACAAATATTATATACTATTTTGTTTTATTTGTCAATCCTTTTTTACCAATAGCATCACAGTTTTTCATTTTCGTAAAAAATATCCCCCGTGGCTCTTGATAAAAATGAAAATATATGATAAAATAGCATCAGTAATATTTTGATTGGAGCATTATGAAGAAAGATCTGAAAAGAAAACGCAGTATCGCGCTCGTTCCCGAGTACGTGTTTGAGTCCTATCTTTACGTGCGCCCCGAGTTTCTCAAGTCTCTCGGCATCCGCGCACTTCTGATCGACATCGACAACACGCTCGCGCCCTACGAGCAGGATCTGCCCGACGAAAACATAATAAATTGGTTTAGCGAAATGAAGAAGGCGGGGATCTCCTGCGCGCTCATCTCGAACAACGATCATACGCGAGTCGAGCTCTTCAATTCTCTGCTCTCTCTGCCTGCCTACGCCAAAAGCGGAAAGCCCGGCAAGAAGACGCTTCTCCGCGCTATGCGTGATATGGGTGTCGACGAGACGGTGACTGCGGGACTTGGCGATCAACTTCTGACCGACACACTCGCGGTACATAAGCTCGGAATGATCTCGATCATCGTTCCGCCGATCAACGACAAGCGCACGCTCTTCTTCCGCTTCAAGAGGCGGATAGAGCGACCGTTTATGATAAAATACTACAAGCGAAAGGCTAAAGCAAACAAAAAATGAAAAGAATAGAATACGCGACCTTCGGTCCGGGAGGAAACAGCGAGTCCTTCTATGCCGACGGCAAAAAATCCACCACCGACGCGCCCCTCTGGGTGAAGAATTTCGGACTTGACGCATACGAATACGAGGCAGGCAACGGAATTGCCGCAGGCGACGCAACGCTCAAAAAGATCGGCGATGCGGCGCGCGAGTGCGGAATTCTTATGTCGCTCCACACCCCGTATTTCATCTCGCTCTCGGGTGTTGATCCCGAAAAGCGACTCAAGAGCATCGACTATATCAGCCGTTCACTCCACGCGGCAGAGCTTCTCGGAGCAGACACGATCGTTATCCACGCGGGCAGCGCGGCAAAGATCACACGCGAGGAGGCTATGAAGCTCGCGGCAGACACGCTTGAGAAAAATCTCGAGGTCAACGGCGACACCGACATCCGTATGGGCATCGAGACGATGGGCAAGGTCAATCAGCTCGGCAATCTTGACGAGGTCATCGAGCTTTGCAGACTTCTGCCGAAATATCACCCCGTCGTAGACTTCGGTCACCTCAACGCAAGGCATATCGGCTCTTATTTCACCGACTGCGACAGCTATCGCGCGGTGTTTGACAAGATCGCGAACGTACTCGGCGATGAGTACGCGTTCAATCTCCACTGCCACTTCTCGAAGATCGAGTACACAGGAGCGGGAGAGAAGCGACACCTCACATTTGCGGATACGGTCTACGGCCCCGAGTTCGAGCCGCTTGCCGAGGCGATCATCCGCGAGGGAGTTGCACCGAGAATAATTTGCGAGTCCGACGGCACTATGGCTGAGGATGCGCTTAATATGAAAAATATTTACAGACAAAAAGGAGAAAATATATGACACAGCTTCAAAGATTTCAAGATGCGCTTAAAAATAGCGAATTTGACGCGGCGCTTATTTCGTCTGAGCTCAACCAGAGATATATCTCGGGCTTCAACTACACCGACGGCTATATCCTTATCGGTCGCGAGAAGGCTTACCTTCTGACCGACTTCCGCTACATTGAGGCGGCTCACGCCGAGGTAAAGGATTTTGAGATCCTTATGCCCGACCGCTCTATGCTCACCGAGATTGCAGATCTCATCGGTGAGAACGGCTACAAGAAGATCGCCATTGAGGACGCTTCTCTCTCCTGCAGAATGCTTGAGGCATTCCGCGAGAAGATGCCCGAGGGCGCAGAGCTCGTATTCGGCGCGTCGGCAATCCTTACAAAGCAGCGTATGGTCAAGCTCCCCTACGAGCTTGAGCGCATCGCAAAAGCTCAGGAAATTACCGATCTCGCATTCGAGCACATTCTTGGATTTATCAATCCTAACGTGACCGAGATCGAGGTCGCGCTCGAGCTTGAGTTCTTTATGCGCCGCCACGGTGCTGAGGCTCTCGCGTTCGACACTATCGCGGTTTCGGGTCCTGCATCTTCTCTTCCCCACGGAGTTCCCACAAATGTCAAGCTCAGAGCAGGATTTCTCACTATGGATTACGGTGCAAAGTACGAGGGCTATTGCGCCGATATGACGAGAACCGTTGTCATCGGCAAGGCTGACGCAGAGATCAAGAAGGTATACAACACCGTTCTTTCGGCACAGAAGGCGGCTCTCGAGCAGATCCACGGCGGTATGCTCTGCCGCGATGCTGACGAGATCGCGCGCTCTATCATCCGCGATGCAGGCTACGGCGAGGCGTTTGGTCACAGCCTCGGTCACGGTGTAGGAATGTTCATCCACGAATCTCCCTCTCTTTCGGGCAGAGCACCCGAAACCTCTGTGCTTGAGGCAGGCAACGTGGTCACCGTTGAGCCCGGCATCTACCTTGCAGGCAAGTATGGCTGCAGAATTGAGGATATGATCGCGATCAATCCTGACGGCTCTATCCGCGACTTCACCAAGAGCCCCAAGGAGCTTATCGAACTCTGCTGATCATGCAAAACATAAAATACGCTATATTTGATATGGACGGCACGCTCGTCGACTCGCTCTCCTTCTGGCCGACCACCTGGAAGAAGATCGGCAAGAAATATCTCGGAATAGACGGCTATGACCCCGACCCCGAGCTTGCCAAGCGTGTCCAGACGATGCTGCTCTGCGACGCCGCCGTATATCTCAACGAGGCTTGCTCGATCGGAGCTGACAACGACGAGTTCAAGGAATATATCTGCAATCAGCTCAATGATTTCTACAAGACCGTGGCGACCGTGAAAGAGGGCGCGTTCGAGCTACTCGAGCATCTGAGAGCAAAAGAAGTCAAGCTCTGCCTTGCGACCGCGACGCAGTCCGAATACGCAAGGACTGCCTACACGACGCTCGGACTTGACAAATATCTCCCTATCTTCATCTCCTGCACCGACATCGGCAAGGGCAAGGATCAGCCTGATATCTACCTGAAAGCGATCGAGCTTCTCGGCGGTACACCCGAAGAAACTTATGTGTTTGAGGACTCCTACGTCGCACTCAAGACCGCCATCACGGTCGGCGTACACCCCGTCGGAATATACGATAAGTACAATTTCCATAAGGATCTTGAGAGCATATCCGAGATCTACTTGGGTCCGGATATGACTATGAGGGATCTGATAAAATTTTTCTAAAATAAAAAAAGAGTGTCTTTCGACACTCTTTTTTATTTGTTTATCTTAGGTCGTAGGAAGATTGCTCGTAACGTCGGTATAGCTGTCAGCGTCTGCGGGAGCAGTGATAGCCTCGGTAGTTCCAACGTTCTCAAAGATAGACTCGGTGTGGGTATTTGCAACAACGCCCTCTACCTCCATCGAGAAGTCGGTCTCCATTCTGAGTATCTTTCCGTCCTTGTCGAAGTATACCTTGTACTCAACGTTATCTGCAAGAGCTGCGTTGAGCTGTGCGTTCTGGATAAGCTTGGAGTATTCCTCGCCGCTTACAGCGAACATAATGTAGTATTCCTCGCCGTCCTGCTTAATGGTAATATCAACGAACCAGCTCTCAGGAATATCGAATATCTTGCTCTCGCTTGCATCGCTGCCGAGGAAGTTCTTGTAGTAATCCTCCTTAGAGACGGTAGCCTTTACCTTCTCTCCTGCGTGCTGTGCGTATACTACGCCGTCTACGTACCAGCCTTCCATTTCTGCGCCTTCAACACCGCTGGTCTTGAAGTAGGAGTTTTCTCCGTCGATCTTCTGGTAAACGTTCTGAGTAACGTCGATCTTCTCGCCGTCCATATCCATGCTAATGAGCTGCTTTGCAGTCATCGTAAAGTTGGTTGCCTTACTCAGAAGCTCGAATGCGTCGTCATAAAGCTGTTCGGGGGTCTTACCTGCAAGCGTCTTGAAATCGCCGTTCTCGTCGGTCTCATCGATGATCTCCTTGAGTTCATCCATAACGTCCTGCTCGTCACAAGCAGAAAGCATAAGGCAGCTCAAAAGAAGAGCAGCGCACATAACAATTGCCAACAATTTTTTCATAATGATTTTCCTCCGTATGTTTTTACCGTTTTCGGTATTTCCATTATAAACCTATTTTTTACATTTGTCAAGGGGTTAGCATTTTAATCAGTATTGGAAATTTTAACATTTGCCGAATTTCATTCGGTTTCTTCCTCGTCCTCCTTCGAGGTTATTCCGGGAGTAGGAACGAGCCCACCGCTATATCCACATTTAGTACATCTTGTGGAATGTGTATGTCGCTGAATGATGTATGCACCACATTCACAATATGCGCAGTGAGAGGTTGAACTATACAAATAATAACTATAAGTATAATTGTGTGACGTATGCACCGCTTTGAGTGCATTCAAGCGACCACCGGTAACACAATCACCATTAAATTCAATAAATTCATCTACTGCGCCAAGTATTCTTGCCTTAATCTGTTCGGCTGTGAATGTAGGGTTCTGCGCAAGCACGAGAGCTGCGACTCCTGATACAAACGGTGCTGCAGCCGATGTATGTTGGAAATGATGATATCCGTTAGAATACGTCGGATGATCACCTCTGCAATCACTGCTTTGGCATATAGCTATAGGGTAAGTTGTCAATATATCCACTCCGGGAGCAAAAAGGTCGACATAATCAGCTCCGTAGTTGGAATGATCTTCAACGGAATCAGAGGGTGTACTTGCACCTACAACCAAAATATTATCCAAATTAAAACATGCGGGATATACGTGATTGGCAGTTTCATCAATGTCCACTCCTCCAGATTCCGTATTTCCTGCCGTACATACCAGCAATCCAGGAAAATTATCAATAGCATTCCTAACATCTGCGTCATAGCTTCCACCGCTTCCTGAGTAATTCAAAATATCAATACCAATATCTTTAGCGTATTGTATTGCTGCAGTTAAAGTATCAGCCGTAATATTCTCGCTACCGTATGCAACCTTCAAGGATACGATCTGTACGTTTTGGCAAATACCAAATACTCCTGCGGCGTTGCCCGTTTGCGCACCAATAATTCCTGCCACCTCTGTTCCGTGCCCCACAATATCGGTCAATCCGTTCGTGCAGGTGCAATTACTTACAAAGCACTTGCTCAAAGCAGTATTAATATGTCCCTGAAGATCGGGATGTGTTCCGTCAACGCCACGGTCGATAACACCAATCAATATAGTGTCGCTACCCGTTTCAAACTCCCAAGCATCCAACAGATCTATTTTCTCTGCCGCCCAATAATCGCCAGCCGTAGCGCTGTACTCCGGATCGTTGGGATATGAGTCGGTGCCAAAATATGAATTAGGCATTGCCGCGTATACATCTTCTCTCTTCTCAAGAGTTCTTATAGCAGCAACCACATCCTCCGCACTTTCTCCGGGAAAATATACGTTTATAGTTCTATACAGCTCGTGTGCTTCGCCCTCTTGCCCATAGTATTCACTTTCTTTAACTTCTGTGCACCCTATTTCGGCAAAATCTTCAACAGTATACTCCTTGCTGTTATATAAAGGCTGTATCTTCACGCGAACGACGTTAAAGTCCATTCCAAAACGATCGTCGTATTGGTAAATAAATTTATAGTCACTTGCATTCAAAGACATAAATTTTTCGTGTATTTTTCCCAAATCATCTTGAGTTATAAGACCGTTCTCATATGCATCAGCCAGTGCTATAAATTCACCGTCTTCGTATAGATATGGAGAATTATCCCTTTTGTGTCTAAATTCATATCCATCGACGTAGTATACGCCTAATTTTCCCCTTATTCCCGTATCAACGACGTATATCGCATAAGCATCTCCGAATTCCCCTAAAAACTGAACCTCGTAATCACCTAAATAAGGAGATTGCTCAGTTTTTTTAAATTGATCCCAATAATCTGATAAAATTTCACGTCGGAGCGTTATGAGAGCATCCGTTGGCTCTTCCGTAGGAGGTTCGAGAAACGGTTCGGTTTCGTGTACAGAGCCGCTCTGGACATCGGAGTTCGTATACGAACCGTCGGGAGTTATCGGATTTCCGTTCTCATCTGTCCCGTTGGGAATAAAAATATCAAACATATCGGCAAAGTTACATCCCGAGCAAGAGCTGAGTAACAGTACTGCGAGTGCTAAAGAGATCACACGCATCAAAATACTAAAATCTCTTCTCATAAATTTCCCTCCATAAAGCTTATTAGTCGTTCTCCACAATTTAATTATAGATCTATTTTAACTATTTGTCAAGCGATTTGACGCATAAAAAGCTCAGCCTTTGCAGTTTTGAGGTGCAAAGGCTGAATTTTGTTTGTTTTTATTTTACGTTAAGATAAACGACCATATCGCTCTCTCCGCGGTTTGCGAAGCAGTGATACGGGATGAGTCTCACTATTCTCGGCTCAAACTTACGAGAATAAGGCGCGTAGAGCTTATCGGTCTTCTCATCGACTCTCAGATACCCCTCACAATCAATGACCTCTCTGCCGAGCTCTTCGCTGTAAGAGATATTCGCGTCTGCGATCTTCTCGGGATCGAGATAGAGCTTATGCACGCCGTCTGCGTTGTCGACTGCCTCTGCGCAGTAGATCATCGGTCCATAGCGGAGTGCCGCCTTGCCGAGATTGCGGACTACGTTGACAGAGGACGCAACGAGCTCGGGGTTCATCGTGAGCTTCAGCTCAAACTCGCCTGCCTCAAAGCACGCATAGCTACTCTTTACGGTATGTTCCTTGTTCGTTCCGAAGCCGTGGCACCACTCGGGGATGCGAACTCTTACGGGAACGTTGGTCTTTATCTTGAGTGTGGAGTCGTAAGGATAATTTGTGCTGACCTCGACGCGCGCACCGTCCTTTTCGTACACGCTGTCGGCGAACTGATTGATATACACTTCCCCGCTCTTCTCGTCGAAGGAGTACATATAATTACCCAGCGATGAGAGCAGTCTTACGATATTAGGCGGGCAGCAGGAGCATCCGAACACCTTCGGGCGCTGAGTGATGGGCCAACGCTCAGAGTAATTGAGCATATCAAGTCTATGTCTGTCGGTAAGATAGATCTCAAGCGGATTTTCGTAGAAGAACTTGTCTCCGTCGAGCGAGACGCCCGAAAGCATTCCGTTGTACATCTCAAGCTCGATGGCATCTGCATACTTTGCCGCGTTCTCGGGGTCAAGTGCCATCATTCTCTGCGCGAAGAACATAAGTCCGATAGACGCGCAGGTCTCGGCATACGCCGAAGCGTTGGGAAGATCATACGCTACGGTAAATGTCTCTCCGCGATAAGCAGAGCCGATACCGCCCGTGATATACATCTTCTTCTGCGTGATGTTGTCGAAGAGCGCTATGCAAGCCTCCTTGAGCTTCTCGTCGCCGCTCTCGAGTGCGAGATCAGCCATTCCCGAATAGAGATATACCGCGCGTACCGAGTGACCGAAGGCTTCCTTCTGCTCGCGTATCGGCAGATGGTTCTGCGCGTAGTAGGGCGAGTCGAGGATATCCTCCTCGGTATTATCGGGAAGTCCGCGATTTTCAAGGAAGAAACGGCAAAGCTCAAAGAATTTCTTCTTTCCCGTGGTCTTGTACATACGGTAGAGCGCGAGCTCGATCTCCTCGTGACCGGGAGTCGTGAATGCCGCGGAATGCTCCTTGACGAAGACCTTCTCTATGTAGTCGGCATACTTCTCCATTATATTCAGAAATCTGTCGCGTCCCGTCACGTCGTAGTAAGCGCAAGCCGCCTCCATAAGATGACCCGCGCAATAAAGCTCGTGCCAATTGCGGCAGGACCAGCGCGCCTCGGGCTTGACGACCGTGAAGTAGATATTGAAATATCCGTCCTCGCACTGATTTTTCTCGATATCGTCGATAAGACTCTCGATCTTCTCCTCGAGATCGGGGCGATCCTCACGCGAGAGCACGTAAGCCGCACCCTCCATCCATTTTGCAACGTCCGAGTCCCAGAAGAAATGAGGCTGCTTTTCCTCTCCCTCTTTCCACTCAAACTTGAACGCATCTATTCTGCCGGTCTCGTAAAATCTGTCGTATACTGCGTTTATCGTGACCTTGCTGTTAAGCTCCTCCATCTGTTTCCAGAAGCCGCTGCGGAGCGTTACGTTACGGTAATTGTACTGCATAGTGGTCTCCTTTACTTTTGATACGTTAATTATATCACGCAAAAAGGCAATATCAAATTGATAAAATCAAGATCTTTATTGTCAATATCACTCTTCCGGGGAATGCTCTATCTCCTTGATATCCTCGACGTTATATGGCGTCGACTGATATACGAAATAGTTGAGCCAATTGGAATAGAGCAGATTTGCGCAGCTTCTCCAACGAACTATAGGCTCTGCGGTGTCGTCGTCGTTCGGGAAATAATTCTTCGGTATCTCGATCGGAAGTCCCGCGTTCTTGTCGCGCATATACTCCTTCTTAAGCGTGTCAGCGTCGTACTCGGAGTGTCCCGTAACGAAGATCTGTCTTCCCTTGCCCGTAGCGCAGACGAAAACTCCCGCCTCGTCCGAGCTTGCGAGTATCTTGAGCTGAGGAACTGCCTCTATATCTTCTCTGCGGCAGGTAGTATGTCTTGAGTGAGGTACAACGAAGGTATCGTCAAAGCCGCGGAAGAGGATCGAGAGCTTGTGGTCAAGCTTATGCTCGAATACACCGAAGAGCTTCTTTTCAAGCGGATATTTCTTTACGCCGTAGTGGTAGTAAAGTCCTGCCTGCGCGCCCCAACAGATATGGAACGTGCTCGTTACGTGTGTCTTTGTCCACTCCATAATACGACAGAGCTCGTCCCAATACTCGACCTCTTCAAATTCCATCTGCTCGACGGGCGCACCCGTGATGATCATTCCGTCATATTTCTTATGCTCGACCTCGTCAAAGGTCTTGTAGAATGCGAGCATATGATCCTCTGAGGTGTGCTTTGACTTGTGAGTCGCGGTCTGCAGAAGCTCAAGCTCGACCTGAAGCGGAGTATTGCCGATAAGACGCGCGATCTGCGTCTCGGTGACGATCTTCTGCGGCATCAGATTGAGCATAAGGATCTTCAGCGGACGGATGTCCTGAGTCATAGCTCGCGTTTCGGTCATAACGAAGATATTTTCATTGAGAAGCACCTGCGTTGCAGGCAAAAGATTTGGTATTTTAATAGGCATAATGCCCTCCTAAATTTCAGTTGAGTGCGTCAAGCGCCTGCTTGATATCCTCAATAAGATCCTCTGCGTTCTCAATTCCGCAGGAAAGGCGAACAAGATCGCCCGAAATGCCTGCCGCAACCAGCTCTTCCTCGTTCATCTGACGGTGAGTTGCGCTTGCGGGGTGCAAACAGCAGGTTCTCGCGTCGGCAACGTGAGTCTCGATAGCCGCGATCTTGAGGTTACCCATAAACTTCTCTGCCATCTCGCGTCCGCCCTTGACACCAAAGCTTACGACGCCGCAAGTGCCTCCCGGCATATACTTCTGTGCGAGATCGTAGTACTTGTCACCCTCAAGGCTCGGGTAGGTCACCCAGGAAATTCTGTCGTCAGACTTAAGGAACTTCGCGACAGCAAGACCGTTCTCGCAGTGGCGAGCCATTCTTACGTGCAGGCTCTCAAGTCCGAGATTGAGCAGAAATGCGTTCTGAGGTGCCTGAATTGCACCGAAATCACGCATAAGCTGAGCGGTAGCCTTGGTTATAAACGCGCCCTCAATGCCGAAACGCTCGGTGTAGGTAACGCCGTGGTAGCTCTCGTCGGGAGTGCAGAGTCCGGGGAATTTGTCGGGGTACTTGGTCCAGTCGAACTTACCCGAGTCAACGATGCATCCGCCGACAGCCGCGCCGTGTCCGTCCATATATTTTGTGGTAGAATGCGTTACTATATCTGCGCCCCACTCAAAAGGACGGCAATTTACGGGAGTCGCAAAGGTGTTATCGATGATCAGCGGAACGCCGTGAGCGTGCGCGACCTTCGCGAAAAGCTCGATATCAAGAACTGTGAGCGCGGGATTTGCGATAGTCTCGCCGAACACCGCCTTGGTGTTCTCTCTGAATGCCGCGTTAAGCTCCTCCTCGGTCGAGTCGGGGGAAACGAAGGTAAAGTCAATTCCCATTCTCTTGAGCGTTACCGAGAAGAGATTGTAGGTTCCGCCGTAGATGGTGGAGCTGGCGATAACGTGATCGCCGCAGGATGCGATGTTAAATATCGCAAAGAAATTCGCCGCCTGACCGGAAGAGGTCAGCATAGCCGCAGTTCCGCCCTCCATGTCGCAGATCTTAGCCGCAACGCTGTCGTTGGTGGGATTCTGAAGACGTGTGTAGAAATATCCCGAAGCCTCGAGGTCAAAGAGCTTACCCATCTCGGCGCTCGATTCATACTTAAAGGTCGTACTCTGAATTATCGGTATCTGTCTGGGCTCGCCGTTTCCGGGGGTGTATCCGCCCTGCACGCATTTGGTCTCTATCTTGTAGTTTGACATATCTGTATCTCCTTTTTGGATAAAAAATAACTATACAGATACAATTATATCACAAATAGCGCGATTATTCAAGGAGTTTGATTAAAAGTCTAAATAAAAATTTCATTATTCAAATATCCCATTGACAAACGCTGAAAACTTCGATATAATTATTATAACAACTATCACTTTGAAAGGTGGATAAAAACTATGAATAATATTCCTCGTAACGAGTATCCGCGTCCCGACAGACACAGAGACAGTTGGCTTTGTCTCAACGGAACTTGGGATTTCGAGATCGACAATGCGCTTGTAGGCGAAGCAAAGAAGTTCTTCGAGCGCGACAGCCTTGACGGCAAGATCACCGTTCCCTTCTGCCCCGAAAGCAGACTCTCGGGAGTTGCTCACACCGATTTTATGAACGCAGTATGGTACAGACGCGACCTCGACATCCCTGCTGATTGGGCAGGCAAGAACGTCATCCTCCATATCGACGCTTCCGACTACGAGACCACCGTTTACGTCAACGGCAAGAACGTCGGCACACACCGCGGCGGATACACCTCGTTCCAATATGATATTACAAACTACCTCGCAGCAGAAGGCAACTACGTTACCGTCTGCGCAAAGGACGACATCAGAGGCGAGAAGCAGGTTTCGGGTAAGCAGTCCCACCGCTTTGGCTCTTACGGTTGCTACTACACCAGAACCACGGGTATCTGGCAGACCGTTTGGCTTGAGGCTGTCGAGGCGGCTCACGTTACCGCATACAAGGTATTTGCTAACATCTCCGACCCCTCCGTTACACTCGACGTACTTACGAGCAACGCATCCGTAGGCGCAGAGCTCAACGTTAAGGCATACTATGAAGGCAAGCTTATGGGCGAGACTTCTGCGACTGTCGCATCGGGTTCCACCACCGTTAACATCGCACTTGCCGAGAAGCACCTCTGGGAGTGCGGCAACGGCAGACTCTACGACCTCAAGTTCGAGCTTACCAAGGACGGTAAGACCGACGTGATGGACGGCTACTTCGGTCTGCGCGAGGTTGCTCTCACAAGAGACCGCGGACTTATGATCAACGGCAAGACCGTTTTCGGTCGTTTCGTTCTCGATCAGGGCTTCAACCCCGAGGGAATTATCACCGCTCCCAATGACAAGCACCTCGTTTTCGATATCGAAGCTTCTATGGCTTGCGGATTTAACGGCGCAAGACTTCACCAGAAGGTATTCGAGCCCCGCTTCCTCTACCACGCTGACCGCCTCGGTTATATGGTTTGGGGCGAGACGGGTAACTGGGGACTTGACCACACGCTCCCCGAGGCTATCTACAACTTCCTGCCCGAGTGGCTTGAAGAGGTAGAGCGCGACTTCTCGCACCCCTCCGTTATCGGATGGTGCCCCACCAACGAGACATGGGACAAGCACGGAAGACAGCAATTCAACCCCTTCCTTGACAGCATCTACGACATTACAAAGGCAATCGACAAGACCCGTCCCGTGATCACCTCGAGCGGTTCTTACCCCACCGAGCGCACCGACGTTCACGACGTTCACGACTACGAGCAGGATCCCGTAAAGTTCCGCTCCTACTACGCCGAGATCGATAAGGGTATCATTCGCGACCAGCTCAACAGAGGCAACAGAGTGGGCCGTCAGGTTTCCAAGACTCACCTTCCCATCTTCGTCAGCGAATACGGCGGAATAGGTTGGGTAATGAAGGAAGACGCAAGTGCTTGGGGATACGGCAAGAGCGTTGAGGGCGAGGCAGAATTCTTCGAGAGACTCGAGGGCCTTACCGATGCACTCCTTGAGAATAAGGACATTTTCGGATACTGCTACACTCAGCTCACCGACGTTGAGCAGGAGCAGAACGGACTTCTGACCTACGACCGTCAGTTCAAGTTTGATCCCGCAAGATACCACAGAATTTTCGCTAAGAAGGCTGTAATTGAGGACTAAATCAATTAAAATCAAAAAGGTTGACTGAAATTCAGTCAACCTTTTATTTTATCAATTCAGAGTCTCTCAAGCATATGTACAGCCTGCTCGAAGCTGCCTCGCTCGCCCGTCCAAACGAAATGGTCGGACATTATGCGGCAGTCGGTCACCAGATAGCATCTCATTCCCGCCTCGGTCGCCGCCTTCATATCGTCGCGCTCGTCGTTGCCGATCATCAGGCAATTTTCGGGAGATACGCCGATCTTCTCGCAAATATCTCGGTAATAATGGGGATTTGGCTTGCTGAATTTAGAATTGTCATACGAGGTTATGAGATCAAAATCGCTCTCCTCAAGTCCGATCCAGCTTATACGCTCAAGCTGTGCCGCCATAGGAAATACGGGATTTGTCGCAAGCACGACCTTTCTGCCGTTTCTGTGTGCCGCCTCGATCATATCCCTCGCGCGCGGATTTGTGCCAACGTGTTCCCTGACCTTCTTGAACTGTCCGAGATAGAATTCGTCTGTGATCGAGATGAGCTCAGTGCGCTCCTCGCCGATCATCTTGAAGAAATTCTCCCAAAAAGCTTCCTTATTATATCTGCTTCCGTCGTTTCTTATCATAAATTCGGTCGCGCCCATCGTTGCCTCAACCATTGTGTTCGGAGCTATTCCGTAAGGAGCGACGAACATCGAAAGTCGCTTGAGATATTCCTTTAGAAATACCGACTGATCCATTGGGAGAAGCGTTCCATCCAGATCAAAAAGAATTGCCTTGATTTCAGCCTTGGTTGCCATAAAACTTAAGGTTCCTTTCATACGTGCCCTGATTTTCGCAAAAAAAAGGAGCAACACGAGGCTGCTCCATAATCATATGCTCATTGAAAACCGAACAAAGCGTTATTGATGAGTTCGAAAGCGAAACCCAAGTAATTAAAATCGTTTTGAACCTTTAAAGTTCAAGCCCTCGGTCTATTAGTATCGGTCAGCTAAACACATTACTGTGCGTACACCTCCGACCTATCAAACTTGTAGTCTGCAAGTGACCTTACCAACTTAAAGTTGGAGGGATATCTAATCTTGAGGTAAGTTTCACGCTTAGATGCCTTCAGCGTTTATCTCATCCGCACGCGGCTACCCAGCTATGCCCTTGGCAGAACAACTGGTGCACCGGAGGTGCGTCCGACCCGGTCCTCTCGTACTAAGGTCAGCTCCTCTCAAATATCCTACGCCCACGACAGATAGGGACCGAA